>JBIIQA010000120.1:0-4739 GCA_044342355.1 Miltoncostaeaceae bacterium
GCGGCGGTCACGCGGTCGACGATCGACTGGATCTGCCCGTCGGTCGCGCCCTGCTTCATCACGATCATCATGGTTGCGGTGCGTCCTCGTTCGTGTGGTCGTCGGTTCCGGGAGCTACGCGGCCGGTACCGCGATGCCTGCCACCGCGCCAAGCGCGGCCAGGAAGGCGTCATTCTCAGCTGGCGCCCCGATGGTGACGCGCAGGGTGCCCGGGCACCCCAGCGACGATCCATCACGGACGATGACCCCCCGGGTAAGGAGGTCCTCGTGCAGGACGCGGGCATCCATGCCCGGGTCAGGCGGTCCCATGAGGATAAAGTTGCCGTGGCTCGGGGTAAAGGGCACACCCATCGTGGTGAGGGCGGCCGACACGCGATCACGCTCGGAAATGGCCTCATCAACCCTCGCCTGAATGGCCGCGGGGTGCGCCAGGCTCTCGAGCGCGGCCACCTGGGCGAGCTGGTTGGTATTGAACGGCTGGCGCACGGCGTCGAGCGCCTCGATCCACGACGGGGAGCCCACGCCGTACCCCACGCGGAGCCCGCACAGCCCATAGGCCTTGCTGAAGGTGCGGGTGACCAGGAGGTTGGGGCGGCGTCGCGCCAGCACCGACACGCGGCCGCGGTCGGGCTCGGCCACGAAGTCGTAGTAGGCCTCGTCCACGAGAACGGCGAGGTCGTCGGGCACGAGGTCGAGGAACCGCTCCACCTCATCGGCGCTGCGGTAGACGCCCGTCGGGTTGTTGGGGTTGCAGATGATCACGAGGCGCGTGCGCTCGTCCACGGCGGCCGCCATGGCGTCGAGGTCGTGCCCGCCATCGGGCGCGAGCGGCACGGCGATGGCCTCCGCCCCGGCCTCTGCCGCGAGGTGCGGGTACATGGCGAACGACGGGTGGGCGTAGATGATCGTGGTGCCCGGGTCGAGGAGGGCGACGCCCGCGTGCACGATGAGCTCGCACGAGCCGTTGCCCACGGCGACCTGCGATGGGTCAACCGCGTGGCGGTCGGCCAGCGCCGCCCGCAGGGCGCGTGCCGCCCCATCGGGGTATCGGTTGAGACCCGCGAGGCCCTCGTCGATGACTGCCACGACCTCGGGCAGGGGCGGGAACGGGCTCTCGTTGGACGCCAGCTTCACGACGGAGTCGAGGCCGTAGGCGGCCATGACCTCGGACATGGTGAGGCCGGGCTCGTAGTGCGGGATGCCGCTGATGCGGGAGGAGGTCCGGATGCCCATCGGGCGGCATGATCGCATGAGACGGGGCGTGTGCGCGACGGTCGGCGCCGGGGGCGACGGTAACCTTGCCGAGGTGCCCGCCCTCGACGCCAGCGCGGCCCTCATGCAGGAGGTCGAAATCGACCTCTTCCAGGGGCCCTTCGACCTTCTCCTTACCCTGCTGCTACGGGATGAGGTGGACATGCTCGAGTTGCCCCTGACCGACCTCATTGAGGCATCGGTGACACCGGGCACGGGCGAGCAATGGGAGATCGACGCGGCGAGCCAGCTCATCCTTTTGCTTGCGGCCATCGCCGACCTCAAGGGCCGCCGGATGCTCGGCGAGGATGTGGAGGACGAACCCGACGTCGATGCCATGGCCATGCGCGATGCCCTTGTGGCGCGGCTGGTCGCCTACGCGCCGTTCCAGCGCGCGGCCGGATGGCTGGCAGAGCGGCTGAGGGCGGCAGAGGGGCCACGCTACCGACGCGTGCCGCCCGGGACCGCGGCCCCCACGCCCGTGCGCGACGACCCCGCCCGGCTGCGCGCCGCCATGGAGAAGATGGTGGAGGCACCACCCGCCCCCTCGCTCGCGCACATGGGCGTGCAGCGTCGCCCGCTGCCCGAACTGCTCGGTCGCCTGCGGGAGTCCATCGCCCGGCTGCGCGAGGTCTCGTTCGACCAGATGGTGCGGGACTGCGACCGGCTGGAGGAGGCCCTCACCCTTCTGGCCGCACTCGAGCTGGTGCGGCGCGGTGAGGCCGAGCTCACGCAGGACGTGGCGTTCGGCGACATCACCATCCGCGGCGTGCGCGCATGACCGGACTGGCGCGCACCATCGAGGCGTTGCTGTTCATCGCACCCGAGCCGCTCGAGGTCACGACCCTCCAGGACATCACCGAGGAGTCGCCGGCGGAGATCACGCGGGCCCTCGCCGCGATCCGCGAGCGCCATGGCGAGGAGACCGGGCTCGAACTGGCGGAGGTGGCAGGTGGATGGGCCCTTCGCACGCGGGCAGACCTCGCGCCTGCATGCGACCGGCTGCGCGCCCGGCCCCGCGAGGACCGCCTCTCCCCCGCCGCTCTCGAGACCCTCGCCGTGGTGGCGTACCTCGAGCCGGTCACCCGTCGCGAGGTCGGTCGGCTCAGGGGTGTCGACGTGGACAGCACCGTGGGCAGCCTGCTCGACCGCGGGCTCATCGAGGAGGCCGACAAGCCACAGTCGGGCCCGGTGACCTACCGCACCACGACCCTGTTCCTCGAGCGGTTCGGGCTCGCGCGGCGTGGCGACCTGCCCACGCTCGAGCGGTTCGAGCTCACCGGGCCAGAGGCTCAGGCCCTCCGCGCGCGGCTGCAGCAGGCCGATCTGATCCATGAGGCCGAGACGGGCGACGCATGAGCGACGGCATGCGCGTGCACCGCGCGTTGGCGCAGGCCGGGGTGGCCAGCCGGCGCGCCGCCGAGGCCATGGTGGCCGACGGACGCGTGACGGTGAACGGCCAGGTGGCCACCGTGGGTCAGGTGGTCACGCGAAACGACACCGTGGCCGTCGACGGCAAGGCCGTGCATGCCGAGCCGATCCGCACGTACATGCTCAACAAGGCGATGGGCGTGGTGTCGACGGCCAGCGACCCCGAGGGCCGCGCGACCGTGCTCGATGCCCTTCCCCATGACGTGCGCCTCTACCCCATCGGGCGCCTCGACATCGACACCACTGGCCTGCTGCTCATCACCAACGATGGCGACCTCTCCCACCGGCTCATGCACCCCCGGTCGAAGGTGCCGAAGACCTACGAGGCGCTGGTGGAGGGACGGGTATCGGCCGCCGGGGTGCGCGCTCTGCGCAACGGGATCGACCTCGAGGACGGCCCCACGCAGCCCGCGAAGGTGGAGATCCTCGACCGCCAGGCCAAGGGCGCCACGTGGATCAGCATCGAGATCACCGAGGGGCGCAACCGCCAGGTGCGCCGCATGTGCGAGGCCATCGGCCATCCCGTCATGCGGCTCGTGCGCACCCGGTACGGAGGCCTCGCACTCGGACGCCTCACGCGCGGTGAGTTCCGCCTGCTGTCCTCCGCGGAGATCACACGCCTCGAGGCCATGGCCGGGATGGCCCGATGAGCGAGCGCCTGCGCGCCATCCGCGGCGCCATCACCGTCAACGCCGACACCCCCGACGATGTCGTGTCCGCCACCCGCCTGGTGCTGGAAGAAATGATCGGGCGCAATGGCCTGTCCCCCGATGACATGGTCTCCCTCATCTTCACGGCGACCGCCGACGTGACGAGCCAGTTCCCCGCGGTGGCGGCGCGCGAGATGGGCCTCACCGGCGTGCCGCTCCTCTGCGCCACCGAGATACCCGTGCCGGGCTCACTGCCGCTCTGCGTGCGCGTGATGCTTCATGCCTACATGCCCGTCGACGCCCCGGTGTCGCATTCGTACCTGCGCGAGGCCGTGAAGTTGCGCGACGACCTCGCAGATCCACCCGGCCCCGGGGGCTGATCCAGCTCAGTCGATCTCGGGGCGCTGCCGGCGTTCCGCCTTGCGCTTCGACAGCCGTTCGCGGTCGGCACGGCGACGGCGCTTCACCCCGGTTCCGGGGCGCGTCGTCACCCGTCGTGCATCCTCGTGCACCGCCTCCATGATGAGTTCCACGAGCCGATCCACCGCAAGGGCGCGGTTGCGTGCCTGATGGCGCTCGCGGCGCGCCGCGACGCGCAGGCAGTCGTCGGCGGTAACCCGCGTGGCGAGACGCTCGCGGATGAGTGCGCGCTCCCGCGTGCTCACGGGAATCCGCTCGATCGGCATGCGCACCTCCACCTGAGTGGACACCGCATTCACGTTCTGCCCACCCGGTCCGCCGGCGCGCGAGAACGTCACGCGCCCATCCCGCTCCACGGCGTGCCGCACCCGGGCGGTCAGGGCGTCACGCCGGGTCATGGTGCTCGGGTGCCCTCGGCGTCGCCCCCGGTGGCATCCCCCGCCGCCCGGCCGGCGAGGGGAATGCCCGGGGGGCCGGTCGGGGGATCCTGATACGGACCCCCGACGAGGGGGACCATCCCCGAGACGTGCCACATGATGCGCTCGACCGCGCGGCGGTTTCGGCCGGGCCGCGGCGATGCGCGCAGGTCATCCATGGGAATGGGCTCCCCGAACCGGACGCGCACCGGGCCCTTCAGCAGCTGGCTGTCCCAGATGGCAGCGGGAATCACCGTGACGTCCGGTCGGGTGGCGAAGTAGCCGGCGCCTGCGAACCCCGGCGCCATGTGGCCCGTGCGCGTGACGCGGCCCTCGGGGAAGACGAGCAGCGACTCACCGCGCGCGAGGATGTCGCGCCCCATGCGCACCGACCACACGTCAGGAGACCCGCGGCGAACCGGGAAACCGCCGATGCGCGAGAGCCATGCGTTGAGGATCCGGCTCTCGAACAGCTCCTGCTTGCCCATCGTCCAGATGGGACGAGGAAGAGCCGCCACCCCGACGAGCAGGGGGTCGACGAACGCCACGTGATTGCTCACGATGAGGGTGG
>JBIIQA010000121.1:0-4714 GCA_044342355.1 Miltoncostaeaceae bacterium
CAAGATCGACGGCCGCAAGCGCATCATCGACATCGAGAAGGAAGGCCTCATCCTCATGTGTGAGGCCCTCGAGGCCATCCGCGATGAGTACGCCATCTACGGGTTCTCCGGCAATGGGCGCGAGGATGCGCAGTTCTACACCGTGAAGGAACTGGGCGAGCGCTACGACGACCGCGTGCGCTCACGCATCGGCGGCATCTACGGCCGCAGCAAGACCCGCATGGGCCCGGCCATCCGCCACACCACCAAGCGCCTCATGAGCGTCGACTCCAACGTCAAGCTCATGATCCTGCTCACCGACGGCCGCCCGTACGACAGCGACACGTATCAGGACAACGCCTACGCCCAGGCCGATACCCAGATGGCTCTGCGTGAGGCGCGCCGCGAGAAGATCCATCTGTTCTGCGTCACCGTTGACCAGGAGGGCGCGGACTACCTGCCGCAGATGTACTCCGACGCCAACTTCGTGGTGATCGACGACGTGCGCACGTTGCCGCAGAAGCTGCCGCAGCTTTATCGTCGTTTGACGACGTAGCCTCCGCCGGGCCGACGGCCCTGCGGGTGGTCGGGGGCGGCAAACGACGATTCCGGATCAGTCGTTTGACGACGTAGCCTCCGCCGGGCCGACGGCCCTGCGGGTGGTCGGGGGCGGCAAACGACGATTCCGGATCAGCCGACGATGAAGAACTGACGGAACTGCTTGCCGAACACCGCTGCCTCGGTGCCCGTCACCTTGAAGGCGGCGGGGCCGTTGGCGAGGATGCGCGTGTTCACGTTGCCGGCCTGGGCCCTCTGCCATTGGCAGGTCATGCCGGATGTCGTCAGGCTGTAGGTCACCAGCGAGATCGGGCCGTTCACGGTCGTGTCGAAGATCGTGTCGCCGGCGATGTTCTGGATCAGCGAGATCATCCGGTTCTGCTTGGGCCCCACCGTCCACCCGGGGGTGCCCAGCGCATGCGACGTGGATCCGCCCGCCGGCCGCAGCACTACGCAGGCGCGCGGGGTGTTGGCGGGGCAGGGCGGAATGATCTGGATGGAGCTGATCGAGTCCCAGTTGCCGGGGGCGGCCGACGACTCCCGGGCATTCGGCGTGCCGCTGTCGGGGCTGGTGCGGCAGGGGTCGCCCAGTGGCTGGTCGCTGCCCGCGGTCTCGGTGAGCACGAAGTGCAGGTAGTTGAGTGGGTCACGTGCCGATGGCGAGCGCTCCATGAGGAACGCGGCGAAGCGGGTGGGCACGTCACGCCACTCCTCGGCCGTGAATGGCGTGCGCGGCTTTCCGCGACCGGGGTAGTGGTACATCTCGAGCCAGACACCGCCGGAACGCGTCATGGCCGACATCACCTGCGAGTAGTCGCGGCGCATCTCCCGGCCGTTCCGGCCCAGCGTGCGATTCGGGCCGAGGCCCGCGGATACCGACGTGCTCACCCCGGGGGCCACGTAGAAGTGGATGCGGCTGGCGTACGAGACCCCGGGCTGGAATTCCAGGCGCGAGAGTGACTCCATGGCCGTCTTGAGGCGCGCGCCGGGTGTGCCGGAATCGGGCGCGCCGGGGGCGGTGCCGAACACCGACCCGATCTCGTCGACCCCCACCAGGCGGGCCGCGCAGGTGGTGGCACCGGCGGGCGTGGTGCACGTGCGGTCGACGGCGCTCTTCAGCATGGCCCTCATGGCGTCGGCGCTGCCCTTTGCGGCCAGCGCGGCGCCATTCACCTTGGTCATCCTCTGGGCGCCACCACCGGCCAGCGCTGCGGCGCCTGCTGAGTTCGACGGCTCCTGCCGGAAGAGCCACGGCAGTTCGCGCATTCGCATCGATGTACTAAGGATTTCCCGTGCTGCCGGGTCGGTGACGTAGAGGATCGACATGCGCCTTTGCACATCGGCGATGAGGATCTCCGGCGGCTCTGATGGCGGGGTCGCGAGCACCGGCAGGCCTCCGCTCGCGGCCCTCCAGAAGATCTCCGGGACAGGGGGCGTGGGATTGCCGGGGCTACCGACCCCACTGATGACGCCACTGTTCAGCGCAGCACTCGCCACCACCGGGTTGACCAGCTCGGGGTTCACCGCGACCTTGGCCGTGCTGAGGGCCGCGGAGCAGGTGGCGCCGAGGATTGCGGCCGCGGTAATGGCGATGAGGGAGCGACGCAAGGGGGAGCCTCCGGACGGTGGTCTGGAACGCTACAGGTGGGCGTAGATTGGGCGTGTGACCCCGGGTTCCACCCCCCGCCCGCCGGGCATTCCCCGCATGCCCGCCCTCGACGGGGTTCGCGCCCTCGCCGTGGGCGCGGTGGTGATGTTCCACCTTCCCGCAGCGGAGTTGGACGGCGGGTACCTGGGCGTGGACCTCTTCCTGGTGCTCTCGGGGTACCTCATCACGTCGCTGCTCATGGCCGAGGCCGAGGGAACGGGACGCATCCGGCTGGGGCACTTCTGGATGCGCCGCATCCGGCGGCTCATCCCGGCACTTGTGTTGATGCTGGTGGTCTCGGCCGCCTGGATGGCCGTGGTCGACTGGTCGCTGCTGGCGCGCACGAAGACGATGCTGCTCGCCGGCTTGGGATACGTGACCAACTGGTATGTGGTGGCCGTGCCCTGGGTGCCGTGGAGTCCGGATGCCCGCAGCGGTGCCTACGAGCACCTGTGGTCGCTCGCGGTGGAGGAGCAGTTCTACCTGGTGTGGCCGCTCGTGATGGGGGCCGTGATGGTGCTGTTCGGGCTGGGGCGTCGCACCCTGCTGGTGGGGGCCATCGCCGGGGCGGTGGCATCGGTGGCGCTGTCATTCCTCATATTCGACGGTTCGTGGGAGTCGACGCACCGCATCTACCTGGGCACCGATACCCGGGCCATCGCGCTGCTGGTCGGAATCATCGCCGCCCTGGCGCTGCCACCCGCGCGCTTCACGGCCTGGCGTCTGACCGGCTGGCGGGCCGGCCTGCTGGAGATGGCCGGGGTGGTGGGCCTTCTGGCATCGCTGGGCCTGATGATCGGCTTCGCCCAGGGGGGTGAAATGCTGTACCGGGGCGGCTTCGCCCTGGTCGCGGTGGTCGCGGGCCTTCTGGTGATCGGAGCGGCGCACCCCGCCACGGCCACGAGCCATTTGTTCGCGCTGGCGCCACTCATGTGGATCGGCGCGCGGTCGTACGGCATCTACCTGTGGCACCTGCCCGTGATCACCCTGTTCGCGCCGGCGTTCGGGGTGAACCTGTCAACAGGTTGGCTGTCGCTGTGCCAGGTGGCCATCACCGTGGTGCTCGCCGCGGTGTCATACCGATTCGTGGAGATGCCCATCCGCACCCGGGGCTTCCTGCACTTCGCCGTTCTTCGCCGCTGAAGGGGGCCCCGCCTACGGCAGCAGCGGCTGCAGGCCCCAGCGGTTGATGAGCCGCTGGTATTCGCCGTTCCTCTTCATCGTCGCGAGGGCCCTGTTCATCGCGACGCGCAGCTGGTCCTGGTTGCCATTGAACACGAGCCCGTACTGCTGGTTCACGGGGATGACGATGCTCATGTTGGCGCGGAGGTAGGGGCTTCCGAACGTCACCCGCGTAACCAGCTAGCCCAGGGCGAAGTACTTCCGGAACTCGATCCCGTACGCCACGGCATGTGCGCCGGTCAGCTTGAAGCTGGCGGGGCCGTTGCTCAGGATCATGGTGTTCAGGCCTCCGGTCGTAGCCCGCTTCCACTGCGTGGGGATGTCATCCCCGGTCATCACGAAGTGCAGGAGTGAATTCGGCGGTGCGGTGGCGCTGCCACCCCGATCGCGCATGAAGCTTGCGAATCTGGCCGGCACCGTGCTCCACTCCGCGGCATCGAACGGCGTGCGCTTCAGCGTTCCCTTTGGGTAGTGGTACATCTCGAGCCACACGCCACCCGCCCGCCGCAGGGCCGGCATGAGGCCGGCGTAGTTGCGGAAGTGGTCCTTGCCGTCCCTGCCCTCCGTGCGGTCGAAGCCGAGACCGGTGGCGATTGCCGTGCTGACGCCTGGCGCCACGTAGAAGTGCACGCGAGCGGCGTAGGTGCCGCCGCCGGGGTACGGCATGGCCTCCAGGCTCTTCATGGCCGCGCGCAGGCGGCTGGGCTGGGTCTCCTTGCCGCCTGCCGTTCCGGAAGGTCGTCCCCACTCGGTGCCGATCTCGTCAACGCCCACCCGGTGGGCACCGCAGGTGTTGACGCCAGCCGGCGTGACGCAGGTGCGATCAACGGCGGTCTTGAGCATGGCGGTCATGGCCTGAGCGCTGGGCTTCTTGAAGAGGGCAGCGCCGTTGATCTTCGTCATGCGCTGGTCATTGCTGGCCAGTTGCGCTCCCGGCCCTGAGTTCGAGGGCTCCTGGCGGAAAAGCCATGGCAGCGTGCGCATGCTCTGGGAGTCGCCGAGGATTGCCTTTACTGCCGGGTCGGTCTCGTAGAGGATGCTTATGCGCTCGCCGCCGGATGGGGCAACCGTGGCCCCTGCGGGCATGCCCGCGTTCGGTGCCACGGGGATTGTGCTTCCCGAGAGCTGCGGCATCATGGGAGCGGGGGCCAGCCCCGCGGCGGTCATCGCGACCGCGGCCATTGCGAGCGTCGTGGAAATGCGGCGTGCGTGGGACATGCGGGGTTCGCGCGTGGGCATGCCTCAGCTCGCGGGAATCCACTGGTTGACGAGCTTGCCCAGCGTGCCGTTGGTGCGGAGCGTGGCGAGTCCGCGGTTGAAGGCGATCCGGAGGGCATCCTGGTTGGG
>JBIIQA010000122.1:0-4700 GCA_044342355.1 Miltoncostaeaceae bacterium
CCCCGGTGCCGACACCATCTGGACCCAGACCATCGAGCGTACCGACGAGGACATCGCGGACCTTCTGTTCGCCACGCCTTACCAGTACACGATGCGTCACCGCTTCCCGAAGCCCCCGGGCGTCTGATCCGGTAAAGCAGTTGAGGTACCTGCAGTACCCGCCGGCCGGGCCCGTGGGCCCGGCCGGCCCCGTTGGGGGGCGCCGTCGTTACACCAGCGACTGAGCACCCCGGGCGCCCGTACGCTCAGGGCATGCACCCGACACCCCGCACGGGCCGCCCGGTACGCGTCGGCATCAATGGCTTCGGCCGCATCGGCCGCCTGGCCCTGCGCGCCGGCATCGACGCACCCGACCTCGAGTTCGTGCACGTGAACGACGCGCACTCCGACGCGGCGACCTCCGCGCACCTGCTCGAGTTCGACTCCGTGCACGGTCGCTTTGACCGCGGGGTCCATGCTGATGGCGACGCGTTGCACGTGGCAGGCGCCGTGCTCACCCACTCCTCACATGAATCGCCGGCCGACATCCCCTGGGGCGACCTTGATGTGGACATCGTGCTCGAGGCGACCGGGCGCTTCCGGACTCCCGAGACACTCGCCCCGCACTTCGCGCAGGGCGCGCGAACGGTGATCGTGGCAGCCCCCGTGAACGCCCCCGACGCGCTCAACGTGGTGGTCGGGGTGAACGACCACCTGTACGACCCATCCGTGCATCACGTGGTGACCGCTGCCTCGTGCACCACCAACTGCCTCGCGCCCGTGGTGAAGGCCATCCACGAGTCCATCGGCATCCGGCACGGATCGATCACCACGCTCCATGACCTCACGAACACCCAGACGATCGTCGATGCCCCGCACAAGGATCTGCGGCGTGCGCGGGCGTGTGGCGTGTCGCTCATTCCCACGAGCACGGGCTCCGCGACGGCGATCGGCATGATCTTCCCCGAACTGCAGGGCCGATTGGACGGCCTGGCGGTGCGCGTGCCCCTGCTCAACGCATCACTCACCGACTGCGTGTTTGAGGTGGAGCGCGAGACAACGGTGGATGAGGTGAACGGCGTCCTCCGGGCAGCCGCCGACGGCCCACTCGCGGGAATCCTCGGCTTTGAGGAGCGGCCCCTGGTGAGCGTGGACTTCAAGGATGACCCGCGCTCGTCCATCGTCGATGCCCCCTCGACCCGGGTGACGGGTGGCACGCAGGTGAAGATCCTTGCCTGGTACGACAACGAGTGGGGCTACGCGAACCGCTATGTGGATCTCGCGCGCATCGTCGCGGCGCAGGTCCCCGCATAGGGCGAAGGGTGGCAACCCCCGCCGCCGCGGGTGACGTGCGCACATACGGGTACGTGACGGCCGCCTACTGGGCCGACACGATCACCGACGGGGCCGTGCGCATCCTCGTCCTCTTCTACTTCTACCAACTGGGGTACAGCCCGCTCCAGGTGGCCAGCCTGTTCGTGTTCTACGAGCTGTTCGGGGTGATCACCAACCTCTTCGGCGGATGGATCGCCGCGCGATGGGGGCTCAAGTCGACCCTGGTGGGCGGGTTGTCGCTGCAGATCGGGGCGCTGCTGATGCTCGCGCTCGCGCCCGCAGCGTGGTTCGTGGTGCCCTACGTGATGCTGTCGCAGGCGGTGAGCGGCGTCGCGAAGGACCTCACCAAGATGAGCGCCAAGAGCGCCGTCAAGATGCTGGTGCCCTCCGGGCAGTCCGACGTGCTGTTCCGGTGGGTGGCCGCCCTCACCGGATCGAAGAACGCCCTCAAGGGCGTGGGCTTCTTCATCGGGGGCGTGCTGCTGACCGTCGTGGGCTTCCGTGTCTCGCTGGCGATCCTGGCGGTGTTCGTGGGCGCGGCGCTGGTGCTGGTGCTGGTGGCTGTGCACGGCGGGCTCGGCCAGGGGAGCGCGAAGGCCCGCTTCACGCACATGTTCTCCAACACCCGGGCGGTGAACCTGCTGTCGGCGGCGCGGGTGTTTCTCTTCGCCTCGCGCGATGTGTGGTTCGTCGTGGCGCTTCCCGTGTACCTGCGCAGCGTGCTCGGCTGGACGTTCTGGGAAGTCGGCGGGTTCATGGCGATCTGGGTGATCGGCTACGGGATCGTGCAGGGCTTCGCACCGCGCCTGCTGCGCCGCCCCGGTGCGCACGTGCCCGGAGGGGGCACGGCCACATGGCTGGCGTTCCTGCTGGCGCTGTTCCCCGCGGGCATCGCCCTGGCCCTTGGTGCCGACGTCGATCCCACGACCGTGCTGGTGGTGGGCCTCATCCTGTTCGGGGTCGTGTTCGCGCTCAACTCCTCGGTGCACTCGTTCCTCATCCTCGAGTACGCCGATGGCGACAAGGTCGCCATGAACGTGGGCTTCTATTACATGGCCAACGCGATGGGCCGGCTGGCGGGAACGATCCTCTCGGGGCTGATCTACCAGTGGCAGGGTCTCGAGGCATGCCTCTGGGCATCCGCTGCCATGGTGCTCGTGGCCGCGTTCATCTCACTGGCGTTGCCGCGTGCGGCTTCCCGCCCGCATGCGGACGCGTTCGCCTAGAATCCCGCCGGTTCCACGGCCCGCGTCACTGCGGGCCGTCTCGTGCATGGACCCGATATGTGAAGGACGGAATGCCGGCAACCGTGGTGATCGGCGCCCAATGGGGCGATGAGGGCAAGGGCAAGGTCGTGGACCTGCTCGCAGAGCGCAGCGATGTGGTGGCCCGCTACCAGGGCGGCAACAATGCCGGCCACACCATCGTGGCGGGCGATCAGACGTACGCCCTGCACCTCATCCCGAGCGGGATCCTCTACCCCGAGACCATCTGCATCATCGGCAACGGCGTGGTGGTGGACCCCTTCGTGCTGGTGAAGGAACTGGCCCAGCTGGAGGAGCGCGGGGTGGATACCTCCAACCTGCGCATCTCGGGCAACGCCCATCTCATCATGCCGTACCACGTGCAGCTGGACACCCAGAGCGAGATCCGCCTGGGCAAGCTCTCCATCGGCACCACTCGGCGGGGGATCGGTCCGGCGTACATGGACAAGGCCGCGCGGATCGGCATCCGCGTTCAGGACCTGCTCGACCCCAGCATCCTGCGGCGCAAGATCGCCATCGCCCTCGAGACCAAGAACGAGGTGCTCGAGAAGATCTACGGAGAGCCGCGGCTGGACGCCGACGCGGTGGCTGACGAAGTGCTGGCGCTGGCCCCGCGCATCCAGCCGTTCATCGCCGACACCTCGCTGCTGCTCGACACCGCGATCCGCGACGGCAAGACCGTGCTGTTCGAGGGGGCGCAGGGCACCCTGCTCGACATCGACCACGGCACCTACCCGTTCGTGACCTCGAGCAACCCCACCGCCGGGGCGGCCTGCACCGGCACGGGCGTGGGGCCCACGCGCATCGACCACGTCCTGGGCATCACCAAGGCCTACACGACCCGCGTGGGCGAGGGGCCGTTCCCCACCGAGATCGACGACGCCGCTGGCCGCCACATGGCCGAGGTGGGCCATGAGGTGGGAACCACCACCGGCCGCGCCCGGCGCTGCGGGTGGCTCGACCTCGTGGCGCTGCGCTACGCGGTGCGGGTGTCGGGAATGACCCAGCTCGGCCTCACAAAGCTCGACGTGCTGTCGGGCCTGGCCGAGGTCAAACTCTGCACGGCGTACACCAAGCCCGACGGCGAGGTGAGCGCCGACTTCCCCTGGCACCAGAGCGACTTCCACGGCTGCACGCCGGTGTACGAGACGCTTGAGGGCTGGGACGAGGACATCGTGGGCGTCACCAGCCTCGACGACCTGCCCCCGCGGGCACGCGAATACGTGGAGCGCATCGCCCAGTTCACAGGAGTTCCCATCACCCTCATCGGCACCGGGCAGGGCCGGCACGAGGTGATCGACGCCGTCGAGTTGTAGGGACCCCGCGGCCACCGGGCCCTGCGTACATCAGGCCCCGGCGCGGACCTCGTATCCTCGCTTGAAGCCCTGGAAGAGCCTCATGTGCCCCTGCTCGTCGGCGAGGATGGTGGTGAGCATGTCGGCAGTGACAGGGTCGATCCCCTCGCAGGCCTCGATGATGCGCGTGTAATGCTCCACCGCCCCGCGCTCGGCGTCGATGACGCCATCGATCACGTACGCGATGTCGGTGGGCTGCGGCGGCGCCTGCAGGGTGTCCTGCGACGGGCGGAAGGACTTGGAGCCCGGGACCACGCCACCGAGCTGATGGATACGCGCCGCGAACAGCTGCGCGTGGGCGATCTCATCGGCGATGTCCGCCTCAAGGGATCCGGAGATCTCGCGGGCGTCCACTCCCTCCAGGTTCGCGGATGCCTGGATGTACGACATCACCGTCTCGACCTCCATCCAGTAGGCGGTCGTGAGGAGCGCGATGATCTCCTCGCGCCGAGCCTCGTTCGCGTCATCCAAGATCCCCAGGCCCGTCGTGCTCATGTCCATCCCCTTGCCGCGATCCGTTGACGAAACTCATGATTGCACGGGTCTGCGCAGGCATCCGCGGGCTCAGGGGCGCAGGCGCTTACCTGTACGGAACATGCGGATGGCCCAGAGCGTGACGAGCACGGCCACCACGGCGGCGATGGCAATGGAGAGCCACACGGCGCTCTCGTGGATGCCGGTCACGCCATAGCGGGCGGCGTCCACCAGGTAGTAGATGGGGTCGAACATCGTGAGCGTGCGCCAGGGCTCTGAGAGCGTGTCGACG
>JBIIQA010000123.1:0-4698 GCA_044342355.1 Miltoncostaeaceae bacterium
AGCCCTCACCGCCGCAGCGCTGCGAGCTGCGAGTGCCCATCATCCTCGGCGCCATGCGCCCGGGGGCACAGGTAAGCCTGCCGGAACTGCGCCGCGTGGCCGCGGGGCAGGGCGTGGCCGTGATGGAGGACGTCGAGGCCGCGTGGGGTGACCGCTATGCGCGCCTCCCCCTCTACTACCCGCAGGACCGGTCGACGGCTGAGCACATCGAGCGCCTCCGCGAGGCTGCGGTGGACGCCGCGTCCGCCGGGGCCGAGATCCTGGTGCTCGAGGACCGCCTCGCCACCCCGGCCCAGCGCGTGTGCGACCCGCACCTCGCCGTTGCCGCGGTCGACAAGGCGCTTCGCGAGGTATACGCCGAGGACGGTTCCGCCCTTCGCCGGCGCGTCAGCATCGTGCTCAAGGCCGTGGGCATCAGGAACGTGCATGACGTGATCGTGGCCGTCGGATTCGGCGCCGATGCCCTCTGCCCGTACGCCATGGTCGAGCAGGCCATTGACGGCTCCCCGGAGCCCGAAGCGGCAGCCGGGCGACTGCTCGAGGGCCTGCACAAGGGCATCGAGAAGGTTTTGTCCACGCTGGGCATCCATGAGATCCGCGGCTATGGCCGACTCGTCTCGGCGATCGGCATCGCACCCGAGGTGCTGGATGTACTCGGCATCCCGGGGTTCTGCGCCTCCGAGGGCCGCGGGCTCGACTTCGTACGCCTCGACGTTCTGGCCGAGCAGGGGCGGCAGATCCGCGCCGGCGAGGAGAGTGCGGGCAAGGTCAAGCTCCCCCGCATGTACCCGAAGGTCTGGAAGGCCCTCGCCCGGGTCGCCAACTCCGAGCGGGGATACGAGGAGTTCGCAGAGACCTGCCAGGGGCTCGAGGACGAGCAGCCCGTGGCGCTTCGGCACGCCATCGGCATCCAGCTCGCCCCCGAGGGTGAGCGCATCCCCGCCGATCGGGTGTCGAGCTCGGTGGGTGACCACGAACTGCCGTTCATCATCTCGTCGATGTCGTTCGGCAGCCAGGGTGAGACCCCGTTCCGGGCCTACGCCGAGGCGGCCTATCGCGCCGACATGCTTTGCATGAACGGCGAGGGCGGCGAGATCCGCGACATGTACGGCAAGTACCCGAAGAACCGTGGCGTGCAGATCGCCTCGGGGCGCTTCGGGGTGTCATCTCTCCTCATGAACGCCAGCGAGTACATCGAGATCAAGATCGGGCAGGGCGCCAAGCCCGGCGAGGGCGGTCACCTCCCGGGCTCGAAGGTGACCGAGGCCATCGCGGCGGCACGCAACGCGACGGTCGGCTCCGACCTCATCAGTCCCTCCAACAACCATGACCTCTACTCGATCGAGGACCTCGCGCAGCTCATCGACGAGCTGAAGACGGCCAACCCGTATGCACATGTGATCGTCAAGGTCCCGGTGGTACCCGGGATCGGCACGATCGCTGTCGGAATCGCCAAGGCCGGCGCCGATGTGATCACGCTGTCGGGCTTTGACGGTGGCACGGGCGCCGCGCGCCTGCACGCCCTCCGCCGCGCGGGCCTTCCCTGCGAGCTCGGGACGGTGCTCGCCCATCACGCTCTGGTTGAGGCGGGTATCCGCGACCGCGTGGAGATCTGGGCGGACGGCGGCATGCGCACGGCGGCAGACGCCATCAAGCTCATCTGTCTGGGCGCCAACCGCATCGGCTACGGCACCGCGGCGATGGTCGCCATCGGTTGCACCATCTGCCGCGGCTGCCAGCTCGACACCTGCCACGTGGGCATCGCCACGCAGATGGATGAGGACGAGGCAACGCACCGTGGCCTCAAGCGCTTTGTCCCGCGGGTGTACGAGCCCGCAGTGGAGGCGCTCCTCCGGTACTTCACCGAGATGGGTGAGGCCATGCGCCGCATCGCCGGCGAGATGGGCGTGGACGACGTGCAGGATCTCGTGGGCCGTGCCGACCGCCTCGCCCAGGTGTCGCACCATGCCGAGATGGACCTTGACGGCCTCCTCACCCCCACGGCCGAGCGCGTGATCGGTGCGCCCGAGGATGGCGAGCGCTATTTCCGCCCGTTCACACCCGCGCCGCCGCACCGCGCTCCCGGAGCCGCCCAGCAGGCGCTTGAGTCCGCCACGGTCCTCGCCGTGGAGGAGCGTGACCTCACGGCGCGCGACCGCAATCTCGGCACGGACCTCGCCGGGGTCATCGCCCGCGCGCGCACCGGCCTGCACACGGAGCCGGGATTCACTGAACGCGTTGCACGGACAGCGCCCGAGGGGCACGCGGGAACCCTCGTTGACCTCCAGTTCACCAATGGTGCGGCAACCGGATCAGGCCTCGCGGCATTCAACGTCGAGGGCGTGCGCATCCGCGTGGCCGGTGGCGCGCAGGATGGCGTGGGCAAGTGCTCCCTGGGTGGTGAGGTGCAGGTACTGAAGGCCCGCGCCGACTCCGGCCGGTGGGTCGGCGGGCACGTGGGCAAGTCGTTCGCCTACGGCGCGCAACGAGGCCTCTTCCTCATCCAGGGGGATGCGGATGCGCGCGCGGGCATTCGCCTGTCGGGTGCCGACATGGTGCTCGGGGGTGAGCCCGACGGACCAATCGACGATCGGATCGGCGCCCTCGGCGCGCGCGCCAACTGCAAGGGATTCGCGTTCGAGTACATGACGGGCGGGCGGGCCATCGTCCTCGGCGACCCCGGCCCGTGGCTGTGCTCCGGGATGACCGGCGGCGTCGTGTACGTGCGCCAGAACGAGGAGTGGAATCTCGATGAGGCCGCCATCCGCAGGCGCCTCTCCAAGGCGGCCAAGGTGAGCATCATCGCGGTGGAGGGCGAGGACGCCCAGAACATCGAGGAGCTCCTCAGCGCCTATCGCGATGCCTTGTCCGAGTCGGGCCAGGCCGTGGCGGCCGCACACGTCGAGGCGATGATCGCCGCCCCGGCAGACCACTTCCTGGCCATCCATCCGGTTACCCAGCAGGCCGACCCGAACCTCTCCACCGAGTAACGGCGGTGCGCAGGAGCACCGCCTTCGCAGCGTGGTGAGCAGCCCCTTGCGTATGACCCACCACATTGTGAGCAGGGGCACAGACACACGCCGGTGCGGTCGGTAAATGTGACGTGATGACGGTGACTTCCTCCCATCTCGCCGAACGGCTCACGCATGTGCGTCACCGCACGCACTCCCTCGTCGCGCCCCTTGACGAGGAGTGGCTCATGCATGCACCCGACGCCATCATGAGCCCCCCGGCATGGGACCTCGCGCACATCGCGGCCTACGAGGAGATGTGGCTTGTCACCCGCCTGTCGGGGACGCCCCCCCTTCACGGCGACCTCGCGGCGACGTACGACGCCTTTGAGACGCCACGCGCGGTGCGGGGCGAGATCCGCATCCTCGGCGGGGCCGAGTCGCATGAGTACATGCAGCAGGTGCGCGAGCGTGCGCTCGCCGTGCTCGCGGAGGCCGACCTGTCCCCCGGGGGCCCGGAGCTCACGGCGAATGGCTTCGTCTGGCAAATGGTCGCCCAGCACGAGGCCCAGCACGATGAAACCCTCCTCCAGACGCTGCAGCTCATGCCCGCGGGGGCCTACTCGCCCTGCGCCGGCGCGCTGCCCCCCGGGCACTGCGGGCCCCACCATGCCGACCCCGTGCCCCTTGCCGGCGGAACCCTCGTGATGGGGGCACCTGAGGGTGTCGGTTCGCTCGACTGCGAACGGCCCGCGCATTCCCGGTCTGTCGCCCCCTTTGTCATCGACAGGGCTCCGGTGACGATCGGCCGTCACCTGCAATTCATGGCGGATGGCGGCTACGACGATCCGCGCCACTGGAGCACCGCGGGCTGGGACTGGCGCATGTCGGCCGGCGCCGACGCCCCACTGCACTGGGAGCGCGACGGTGCGGGTGGCTGGGTGCGCACTGCGTTTGGCTGCACCGAGGAGGTGGATCCGGCTGAGATCCTCTGCCACGTCTCGTTCTTCGAGGCCGAGGCGCATGCCCGGTGGGCAGGCGGGCGCCTGCCCACCGAGGAGGAGTGGGAGTTCGCCGCGCGCCATGACCCCGCCTCCGACAACGACGCGTGGGCGCCATGGGGGGCCGCCGGCCACGAGGGCCGCGCCAACCTCGGACAGACGGCATTCCGCCCCTCCCGTGTGGGCGCGTACCCCGCCGGCACGGCCACGAGCGGGTGCACCCACATGCTGGGGGACGTGTGGGAATGGACCTCCACGCCCTTCGGCGCCTACCCCGGATTCCGGCCCTTCCCCTACCGCGAGTACGCCGAGCCCTTCTTCGGCGATGGGCACCGCGTACTCCGGGGTGGCTCCTGGGCCACGCAATCCGTTGCGGCACGAACGACCTTCCGCAACTGGGACCTTCCGCAGCGCCGCCAGATTTTTTCCGGCCTGCGCATCGCCTGGGACCCGGCATGAGTACTCGCACGCGCACCCATGAGGTGCTGCCGTGGCGGCTCGACTGCCACGTGGCAGCCGGCGATGACCGGGCGGCCGCCGATGAGCTCCGTCGGGGTCTCACGGCCCCCCGGCCGTGGATCTCGGCACGATGGTTCTACGACGACGATGGCTGCGACCTGTTCGTGCGCATCACCGATCTCGACGAGTACTACCAGACACGCACCGAGCAGCAGATCCTCGATGCCGCGATGGATGAGGTCATCGCCACATACGGGTGCGATGAGCTCGTGGAGATCGGCTCCGGG
>JBIIQA010000124.1:0-4680 GCA_044342355.1 Miltoncostaeaceae bacterium
CCCTGGCCATGCCGAAGTACCGGCCATGGAACGACAGCACCTCGCGTGCCGTGAGGAACCGATCGAGGTGCACCTCCTGCGGGGTGAGCCCCACGAGCGTGCGGGCCCGGCGTGGATCGGCCACGGCGTCGCGCCCGAACACCCGCACGTGCCCCTCGGGTCCGCGGACCAGTCCGGTGATGATGCCGATGAGCGTGCTCTTGCCCGATCCGTTGGGGCCGAGCAGTCCATGGAACCCGCCGTCGGGCACCACGAGCGAAAGCCCGTCAAGCGCTGCGGTTCCATCGTCGTAGACCTTCGTGAGGTCGTTGACCACGAGGGCGGGCGCGGTGACGGATGACGGGTTCGACGGGTTCAGGTGCACTCGCTTCACCCTAGCCCGCCCGGCCGTGGGTGAAACGCCGTGCGGCTGTGGCCCCCATTGGTAGGGTGGCTCCCGTGGCGCGACGAGCACTGGTTGTGGGCAGCGGAGGACGCGAGCATGCGCTGGTGCGCGCGCTCGCGGGCACCGGCTGGACCGTGTTCGCGGCACCCGGCAACCCCGGCATCGCAATGGATGCCGAGGTTCGCGACATCCCCATGAGCGATCACGGGGCGCTCGTGGCGCTTGCCACCGACGAGTCAGTCGACCTGGTGGTGATCGGTCCCGAGGCCCCGCTCGTGGCGGGTCTGGCCGACGACCTGCGCGCTGCAGGGCTCGCAGTGCTGGGTCCGTCGAAGGAGGCCGCGCGGCTCGAGGGCAGCAAGGCCTTCGCCAAGGAGATCATGGACGCGGCCGAGGTTCCCACCGGCCGCGCGCGCACCGTCACCAGCGTGGCCGATGGCATGGCGGCGGTCGCCGAGTTCGGCCTGCCAGCCGCAATCAAGGCCGATGGCCTGGCCGCCGGCAAGGGCGTGGTCATCGCTGGGGACGAGGCCGAGGCCCGCGAGGCGCTCGAGTCGATGATCGAGGCACGCGCCTTCGGCGACGCCGGTGCCACCGTGGTGGTGGAGGAGGGCCTGGTGGGCCCCGAGGTATCGCTGCTGGCAATCAGCGACGGCACGTCGGTGGCGCGGTTCCCGGCGGCACGCGACTACAAGCCCATTGGCGAGGGCAACACCGGACCCAACACCGGCGGCATGGGGTCGGTCTCCCCCGTGCCCGACATCAGCGACCCCCTCGCCGACAGGCTGGTGGACGAGGTTCACCGCCGCGTCATCGCCGAGATGGCCAACCGCGGCATCCCCTTCAACGGGGTGCTGTACGCCGGGCTCATGATGACCCCCGACGGCCCGAAGGTTCTCGAGTTCAACGTGCGCTTCGGTGATCCTGAGACCCAGGCGCTGCTGCCGCGGGTGGAGGGGGACCTGGGGGAGATCCTGCTGGCCGCGGCATCGGGCGGCTTGGCCGACGCACCCGTGCCGGTTACCAGTGAGGCGTCGGTTGCCGTGGTGCTGGCCGCCGCCAACTACCCGGGGGAGCCGCGCACGGGCGACGTGATCACCGGCATCGACGACGCCCTGGCCACGGGAGCCAACGTCTTCCAGGCGGGCACGGCGCTCGACGCCGACGGCCAGCTGGTCACCAACGGTGGCCGCGTGCTCGCCGTGCAGGCCCGGGGGGCAGATGTGGAGGCCGCGCGCCAGCGCGCCTACGCCGCCGCCGATCTCATCCACTTCGACGGAATGCAGAGGCGGCGCGACATCGCCGCGGGAATGGACACATGATCCCGAGGTACTCCCGGCCCGAGATGGCCGGCATCTGGACCGACGAGGCGAAGTTGCAGCGGTGGCTCGAGGTGGAGCTGGCCGTGTGCCGCGCATGGGCACGGCGCGGGGTGATTCCCGCGGAAGACCTCGCCGAGATCGAGTCGAAGGCCGCCTTCAGTGTGGAGCGCACGCTGGAGATCGAGAAGACCACCAACCACGACGTGGTGGCCTTCCTCACCAACGTGAACGAGAACATCGGGCCCGCGAGCCGCTGGGTGCATTACGGCATGACCAGCAGCGACGTGCTCGACACCGGGCTGGCCCTGGCCATGGTGCAGTCGGGGAAGATCCTCATCGAGGGCCAGGCCGCCCTCACGCAGGCGCTGAAGGCCCGGGCGCTCGAGCACCGCGACACCGTGTGCGTGGGGCGCACCCACGGCGTGCATGCGGAGCCCACCACCTTCGGCCTGAGGCTGGCCGGGTTCGCACTCGAGAGCCGCCGCAACGAGGAGCGCCTCGTGCGCGCCACCGAGCAGATCGCCTACGGCAAGCTGAGCGGCGCGGTGGGCACCTACGCAATGCTCGACCCCGGCATCGAGGCCGAGGTCATGGACGAGCTGGGGCTGAAGTGCGAGCCCATCGCCACCCAGGTCATCCCGCGCGACCGCCACGCCGAGGTGGTGAGCCAGATGGCCATCGCCGCCTCGGGCCTGGAGCGCCTCGCCGTGGAGATACGCCACCTGCAGCGCACCGAGGTGCGCGAGGCGGAAGAGGCATTCGGCAAGGGGCAGAAGGGCTCGTCGGCCATGCCCCACAAGCGCAACCCCATCACGGCCGAGCGCATCACCGGCCTCGCGCGCGTTATCCGCGCCAACTCCGTTGCCGCGCTGGAGGACGTTGCCCTGTGGCACGAGCGCGACATCTCGCACTCATCGGTGGAGCGGGTCATCCTCCCCGACAGCTACACGCTGCTCGACTACCTGCTGGCCACGAGCACGCGGCTCATCGACGGCCTGGTGGTGCGGGCGGACCGCATGCAGCAGGTGCTCGACTCCTCATACGGGCTGGTGTTCAGCCAGCGCGTGCTGCTGGGTCTGGTGGAGGAGGGGCTCACCCGCGAGCAGGCCTACGCCGCGGTGCAGCGCAACGCCATGACCGCCTGGGACACCGGCCAGCGCCTTGAGGACCTGCTGGCCGCCGACCCCGACGTGGCCGGCGCCATCGACCGGGACCGCCTGTCGGCGCTGTTCGACCCCGCACACCATCTGCGCCACATGGACGACCTCATGGAGAGGGTCGCCGCACTGTGAGCCTGGTCCTCCGCGGAAAGGTCCGGGAGGTGCACGACGTCGGCGATGGCCGGCTGGTGATGGTCACAAGCGATCGCATCAGCGCGTACGACGTGGTGATGCCCACCGAGATCCCCGGCAAGGGGCAGGTGCTCACCGGGCTCAGCATCCACTGGTTCGCGCGCATGGCCGACCTGGTGCCGGGCCACCTGCTGGGCTGGCGCCTGTCCGAGATGCCCGACGGCTGGAGGCGCAAGGAACTGGCCGGCCGCGTGATGCTGGTGAAGGCGCTCGACATGCTGCCCGTGGAGTGCGTGGTGCGCGGATACCTCATCGGCAGCGGCTGGCGTGACTACGAGAAGACCGGCTCCACCAGTGGCGTGGCGCTGCCGCAGGGGCTGCAGCAGGCCGACCGCCTGCCGGAGCCCATCTTCACCCCGGCCGCCAAGGCCCAGGTGGGCGAGCACGACGAGAACATCACCATGGACGACGTGGTGGCCACCGTGGGCCCCGGCCTCGCCGCCGAGATGGAGCGGGTGTCCATCGCCGTGTACGAGAGGGCGGCCGCCGACTGCGCCACGGCCGGGATCATCCTCGCCGACACCAAGTTCGAGATGGGCACCGACCGCGACGGGGCGCTCACGCTGGGTGATGAGGTGTGCACTCCCGACTCGTCGCGCTTCTGGCCGGCCGACACCTACGCGCCCGGCACATCTCCCCCGTCCTTCGACAAGCAGTACCTCCGCGACTGGCTCGACCAGAGCGGCTGGGACCACTCCCCGCCCGCGCCCGCGCTGCCCGATGACGTGGTGGCCGGAACCCGCGAGCGGTACGTGGAGGCATACGAGCGCATCACCGGGCGCTCGTTCGATGAATGGCTCAAGGAGGCCGCAGAATGACCCTGGTCGTCGTTACCGTCATGCCGAAAAAGGGCGTGCTCGACCCGCAGGGGCAGGCCGTGCGCGGCGCGCTCTCGCACATGGGTTTCGGGGATGTCTCCGACGTGCGCATCGGCAAGCGCATCGAGCTTGAGATAAGCGGCCACGACCCGGGCGCGCAGGCCACGAAGATGTGCGAGGACCTGCTGGCCAACCAGCTGATCGAGGACTTCTCGGTCGAGGTGCCCGCGTGAGCGCAACGCGCGTCGCGGTGCTGAGGTTTCCGGGCACCCTCGACCACGAGAGCGCGGCGCGCGCCGTGCAGGGCGTGGGGGGCGAGCCGGTGTTCGCCCATCACGAGGACACAGCGCTGCCGGATGACACGGAGGCCGTGGTGATCCCCGGCGGGTTCTCCTACGGCGACCATCTGCGCCCGGGCGCCCTGGCGAGCCGCACTCCCATCATGGGCGCGGTGAAGCACCACGCGGCCGAGGGCGGCAAGGTGCTGGGCATCTGCAATGGCTTCCAGATCCTGTGCGAGAGCGGGCTGCTGCCCGGCGTTCTGCGCCCCAACGCCTCGCTGTCGTTCATCTGCCGGCAGGGCGACCTCGAGGTGGCAGACGCAGGCACGCCGTGGACCGGTGGCCGCCTGGTGGGAGAGCGCCTGTCGATCCCCTACAAGCACCACGACGGCGCATGGTTCGGCGACCCGGGCGAGTCGCGGGTGGTGCTGCGCTACCGGGGCGAGAACCCCAACGGCAGCGTCGACAAGATCGCGGGCATCTCGAACCTGGGGGGCAACGTGATGGGCCTCATGCCGCACC
>JBIIQA010000021.1:0-16659 GCA_044342355.1 Miltoncostaeaceae bacterium
CTACGTCTTCTCGCGCAAGGGGGCGGATGAGTCCGGTGATCCGTCGGGCGACTCCCCTTCGGCCCGTGCGACCCGGGGCGTGCGGCTGCGGATGATGCTCGAGGAGCTCGGGCCCACATTCGTGAAATTCGGGCAGCTGCTGTCGACGCGTCCGGACGTGGTTCCGCCCGACGTCATCACGGAGCTTCGGCGTCTGCAGGACGAAGCCCGGCCGGAGCCCTTCGATGCCATTCGCGCGGTGGTCGAGGAGGAACTCGGACTCACGCTCGAGCAGGCATTCGAGTTCTTCGACGAGACCCCACTCGGCAGTGCATCGGTGGGCCAGGTGCACGTGGCCAGGCTTCCCGGTGGGCAGGAGGTCGTGGTCAAGGTTCAGAGGCCGGGGGCCTCCGACACCCTGAACGCCGATATCGACCTGCTCTACCGCCTCGCGCGCATGAGCAAGGACCGCGTCAAGCGACTGTCGTTCATCGACCTCGAGGGCCTGGTCGATGAGTTCGCCAAGACGGTGCGGCAGGAGCTCGACTACCGCAACGAGGCGCGCAACGACGACGCGGTGCGCCGGAACTTCGAGGGCAACCCCCATGTCGTCGTGCCGCGGGTGCACTGGCGCCAGAGCACGGGTCGCGTCCTCACGCAGGACCGCCTGAACGGGCCCACCCTCGCGCATGTCGACCTCGACACCATGTCGGCCGATGAGCGGCGCACGCTGGCCGGCCATATCGCAGAGACCTGGATGCAGATGATCTTCGGCGACGGCATGTTCCATGCCGACCCGCACCCGGCGAACATCATCGTGCTGGGGTTTGACCAGATCGGCCTGATCGACTTCGGAATGGTCGGTCTGCTGTCCCAGTCCGATCGGGAGTCGGCTATCCGGCTGTTCAGCGACATCCTGGGGCAGAACACCGAGCGCATCCCGCGTGACCTCCGCGCACTGGGTATCCGCTATCCGAAGGAACTCGAGGACGAGTTCGCCCGGCGCCTTCAGGACATGATGTCGCAGTACGTCGGGGCGTCGATGGATGAGATCGACGTGCGCGCCGTCCTGCACGACCTCTTCGGGGTCATCTACGAACTTGACATCACCCTCCCGTCGCGCTGGATCCTTCTCGACAAGGCATTGGCCACTCTGGCCGGCGTGGCGCTTGAGGTCTCCCCCCAGTTCAACGTGTTCGAGACAGCGCGGCCCTACGCCCGCCGGCTCATGTTTGCCCGCTTCAGTCCGGACCGGGTGGCTGGCCGCGCGCGGGCTGACGTCAGTCGGTATGCCACGGCCCTGCTCGAGTATCCGTTCCAGCTGCAGGAGCTCCTCGAGGAGTTCAAGGACGGGGAAGTGCACATCGCCATCGACCTCGAGGAACTCACCGAGGCGAGCGACAAGGCGCTTGCCGCGGCCAATCGCGTGGCCATCGCCCTCGTCGCGTCCGCCGTCATCGTGGGTTCCGCCATGGTCGGAACCTTCGTGCAGGAGGGGCCGCAGCTCTTCGGCCTCGCCCTCATCGGGGTTCCGGGTTTCGTGGCGGGCCTCGTGCTGTTCGGATGGCTGGTGCTCGGAATGGTGCGCACCGGGAACTGGTAGGCACGGGCGGCGTCCGCCCGCGCCGTTACGATCGACCGGGTTGAGCGATTCGCCGCCCACCACCCCTGCTGACCGTCCCCCGGAGCCCCCGTGGCGCGCGAGTCGCGTGGCGTTTCAGGACGTGCAGCGCCTTCAGGAGGCTCTCCGTTGTCCTGAGCCCATGGCGTGGATCCTGGCCCGGCGTGGTCTCGCCGACCCGGACGCGGCACGCGAGTTCCTCTCCGCGGACGGCGCGCTGGGCGACCCCCGTGCCATTGCCGGCGTGCAGGAGGCCGCGGTGCGGCTCCGGCAGGCGCTCGACCGGGGGGAGCACGTCGCGATCCACGGTGACTACGACTGCGACGGTGTGTGCTCCACCGCGATCCTCGCGGGTGCCCTCCGGTCGCGCGGGGGTACGGTCACCACCTTCCTGCCCAGTCGCTTCACCGATGGCTATGGCGTATCCGTCGAGACCGTCGAGCGCCTCGCCGACGGGGGCGCCCGGGTGCTCACATGCGTCGACTGCGGAACATCGAGCGTGGACGCCCTCGAGCGCGCGGTCGAGCTGGGTCTGGATGTCGTGGTGCTCGACCACCACCTCGCGGGTGGTCAGAGGCCGCCCGGGATAATTGCCAACCCGGCCCTCGGCCGCGGCATGGACGCCCTCCCCGCGGCGGCCGGTGTGGTCTTCGATGTCGTCCGGACCATTGCCATGGACGATCAGGGACTGCTCGTGCCCGCTCCCGATGAGGGCATTGACCTCGCAGGGCTGGCGACGGTCGCCGATTCCGTGCCTCTCATCGGCGGCAACAGGCGCCTGGTGCACCGGGCCATCCAGTCGATCCGCCGGGGGGAGAGACCGGGGATCGTCGCGCTGCTCGCAGCCGCGGGTCAGGGGCATCGCGGCATCACGCCGCGTGGGTTGTCCTTCACGCTTGCGCCGGCCATCAACGCCGCGGGGCGCCTCGCGGATGCCTCGCGGGCCCTTGAACTGATGCTCTGCGACGACCCGCGGGAGGCCCGAATGATCGCCGAGGAGCTCTGGGCCCTGAACTCCGAGCGCAGGGCGGTCGAGCGCCGGGTCACCGCCGAGGCCGTGGCAATTATCGACGCCGAAACGGCCGAGCGCCGCGAGGTCCCCATTACCGTGGTGGCCGGAGAGGGATGGCACGAGGGGGTCGTCGGCATCGTGGCCTCACGGCTGGTGGAGCGTTATGGCCGGCCCGCAATCGTCCTGTCGCAGTCCGGCGATGAGGCCAAGGGGTCGGGCCGCAGCCTGCCGGGCCTCGATCTGCACGCGATCGTCGGCGCGTCGTCGGGCCTTCTTGCGCGGTGGGGCGGTCATGCCGGCGCCGTGGGCGTCTCGCTCGCGACCGGTGACATCCCCGCATTCCGGTCCGCCCTCGAGGAGGCGGCACGCGGCCGTCATGCCGAGATCGCGCGGGCTCGCACACGATCTGTCGACGCCGTTGTGGCGGGACCCGACCTCACCCTGCCCACGGCGGAGGCGCTTGAGGCCCTTGCCCCCTTCGGGCGCGGCAATCCCGAGCCGCGGATCGTCGTTCCGGCCTGCACGGTCACCGGTATCAGCCGGGTAGGGGAGGGTCGGCATCTCAAGGCCCGTCTGGGCGCGGGGGGCGTGACCGTCCCGGCCATCGGCTTCTCGATGGGCCGCGAGGCAGAGGGGCTCCTGGCGGCGGACGGGGAGGCCCGATACGACGCCGTGGCCCGTCTCGAGGTGGAGCGCTGGCAGGACACCGTGGGTCCACGGGTCACGCTTGAGGCCCTCACGCCACTGCCTGCGGGTCCGGACGTCGCGGGGGGGTGCGCAACCGCGTGCGATGTCACCTGCACGCACCGCGTATCTCCTCAGCGCATCGGCGAGATGGTCGCCGACCCTTTCGGTCCCCACGCGCCCGCCACGGCGGTGCCGGTGCCGAGGGGGGTGCACGACCTTCGCGGCCAGGGGCGTGCCCTCGCCCTGATCTGTGCTCTCGCGGGTGCGGACTCCGGCGTAGCGGTGCTCGTCGCCGATGTTCCCACGCGCCGCGCGGCGCTCGCCGACGTGCTGGCGCCCGGGCGCCTTGGTGTCGAGGTGGCCATCCTCGGCGGCGACCGCTGCGATGCGGACTCCATGCGGGGCAGGCTCGCCCTTGCGCGCGGGGGTCCTCTGATGGCCATCCTCGACTACGCATCACTTGCCGAGGTGGAGATCCCGGATGGCGTCCACCTCGTGGTGGTGGATCCACCGATGAGCGACCTGCAGGTGGGGTGGCTGCGCTGGGCGGCCGCCGGGCGCGCCGTGCACCTCGCGTGGGGCACCGCGGAGGCCGCTCTTGCCCTGCAGGTGGCCGAGCGTGACCTCGCCGTTCGCGACACCGCCCGAGCGCTCTGGCCTGCTCTGGCGGCTGCCCCGCACGGACTGCGCTGGGGGCGCGAGGCCGATGGCGTGCTGGTCGGGGATGGCGCGGTGGGTCGCGCTCCCCGGGCGGTCGCCCTCGCCCTTGCGGCGCTGGCCGAGGCCGGGCTTGTCCGCATTGATGAGGCCGGCATCGTCGTGGTGCCCGGTGCGCCGACCGCTGACCTCGATGCGGGCGCCGTGGGGCGGCATGCGGCCGCGCTGCGGGATGAGGCACGCGTGATGGCGACGCGCTCCATGAGCATCGATGTGCTCGGGGGGGTCCCCGATCCGCTGCCCGCGGCGACCGGCGCGTTATCGTAGGGCCCGTGGGAACGCCGCTTGCAGATCTGGGGCTCACGCCCGCCACCGGTGACTCGGACCTCGAGGCACTCGTGCGTGAGGTCCTGGAGCACCACCCCGACGCCGACCCCGAGGTCATCCGCCGCGCGTACCGCTACGCGGAGGAGAAGCACCGGGGGCAGGTGCGCCACTCGGGCGACCCGTACATCACGCACCCCCTGGGCGTCGCGCGCATCGTGGCCGGCCTCGGGCTCGACTGCGACACGATCCAGGCAGCCCTGCTGCATGACGTCGTGGAGGACACCGGCGCATCCCGTGCCGACATCGAGGCCGGGTTCGGTGAGCGCGTTGCGGCCATGGTCGACGGCGTCACGAAGCTCACGCGCATCCATTTCGAGAGCCAGGAGGAGCGGCAGGCCGAGAACTACCGCAAGCTCATCATCTCGATGTCCTCCGACATCCGCGTGCTCATCGTCAAGCTCTCCGACCGGCTCCACAACATGCGGACCCTCTCGTACATGAGCAAGGCGAAGCAGCTCCAGAAGGCCCGCGAGACCCTCGAGGTCTATGCCCCGCTTGCCCATCGGCTGGGTATCCACTCGCTCAAGTGGGAGCTCGAGGACCTCGCGTTCGCCGCGCTCCACCCGAAGCGGTACGCCGAGATCCAGCAGATGGTGAACCAGCGGCGTGGCGACCGCGAGGACTATGTGCGCGAGGCGGGCGAGATCCTGCGGGGGGAGTTGCAGGCGGTCGGCATTGAACCCGCCGAGATCACCGGGCGCGCGAAGCACTTCTATTCGATCTACGAGAAGATGACCCGCAAGGGCAAGGAGTTCAACGAGATCTACGACCTCACCGCGATGCGCGTGATCGTCGACTCGGTGAAGGACTGCTACGGGGCGGTGGGCATCATCCACTCCCTCTGGAAGCCCATGCCGGGGCGCTTCAAGGACTACATCGCGATGCCGCGGCTCAACATGTACCAGTCGCTCCACACCACGGTCATCGGCCCGCACGGTTCGCCTCTCGAGATTCAGATCCGTACCCCCGAGATGCACCACACCGCCGAGTACGGCGTGGCTGCGCACTGGCTCTACAAGGCCGGAAACCGCGAGCCGGGAGGCGGGGCGGAGGACCGGCTGGGCTGGCTGTCGCAGATGATGGACTGGCAACGCGACACCACGGACCCCGCCGAGTTCATGGAGAGCCTGCGTAGCGACCTGTACGCGCAGGAGGTGTTCGTCTTCACTCCGAA
Organism: Miltoncostaeaceae bacterium; assembly: GCA_044342355.1. Taxonomy (GTDB): domain Bacteria; phylum Actinomycetota; class Thermoleophilia; order Miltoncostaeales; family Miltoncostaeaceae; genus SYFI01. The sequence goes on from JBIIQA010000021.1 coordinate 5,518, forward strand.
GGGCGAGGTGCGCGCGCTCCCCGCCGGCGCCACGCCCCTCGACTTCGCCTACGACGTGCACACTGACGTGGGCCATCGGTGCGTGGGTGCGAAGGTCAACGGGCGCATCGTCCCGCTCACCCACGCCCTTGAGTCAGGGGACTTCGTGGAGGTGCTCACGTCGAAGGCGCCGCGTGGGCCGTCGCGTGATTGGCTGGGCATCGTCCAGACGTCGAAGGCGCGCTCAAAGATCCGGGCCTTCTTCACCCGGGAGCAGCGCGAGGATGCGGAGCACCACGGGCGTGATGCCCTGCAGGACGGCCTCCGCAAGGCCGGGCTGCCGAGCCAGCGCATCGTCGGGTCTCCGCTGTTCGCCCAGGTCATTCAGGACATGGGCTTCAAGCGTGCGGAGGATTTCTACATCTCCCTCGGCTCCGGGAAGACCTCGGTGCAGGTGGTCGTCAACAAGATCATCTCCGGCCTCAAGACGTCCGATGGCGAGGTGGCGCCTGCGCCCGCGCTCCCCGACGCGCGCGAGGGCAGGTCACGGCAGGCAGCCCCGTGCGGCGACCTCGGCATCGAGATCGAGGGCGTCGCCGATGTCCTGGTGCGGCTGGCCAAGTGCTGCAAGCCGGTGCCCGGTGATGACATCGTCGGCTATATCTCGCTTGGCCGGGGTATCACCATCCACCGCGATGACTGCCCGAACGCCCGCGCGCTCATGCGGTCCCCGGAACGCTTCACCCCGGTGGCCTGGGGCGGGGAGAGCCGCCACTCGTTCCGGGTGGAGCTGGCCGTGGAGGCATGGGATCGTCATCGGCTGCTCGAGGACATCTCCCGCACGATCGCCGAGAACGGGGTCAACATCCTCGGGGCGAATTGCCAGGTTGACGACCAGATGGCCCGCCACCGGTTCACGCTCGACATGGCGGATGTCGACACCCTGCGCGCGCTCACCGGCCAGTTGCGCAACGTTGACTCGGTATTCGACGCCTACCGGGTGACGCCGGGCAACTGACCGTCCCGGCCTGCTGGTAGCGTCCCGCCCCAGTGGATCTGCTGGACATCATCATCCTGGCGGCAGCCGGAGTCGGTCTCGTCGCCTTCGTGGTGCTGGCCGTCGTCATCCTCAGGCAGGGGCGGTCCATTCGCACCCTTGAGGATCGCATCGGTCCCCCCGTGCCTGCGGCGGCCGCGCCATCTCTTGAGCGTGTGCGCGCCGTGGCGGCGCAGGCCGCACCGAGCCAGTCCGTCGAGGTGGCGCCGGAACCGGGCGACGCCCCTGCGCCCCCTCCTGCGTCCGGTGATGACCCCTCGCCCTCCGGTGACCCCGCTCCCGCGGGGAACGCCCTTCCCCCGGCCGCCGAAGGGGCTCTGGCCGGTGCTGATGCGCCGGTCACCGGGGAGGCCGCCGCGCAGACCGCGCGCCAGGCCGAGGCTGCGCGCAAGGCGGCGCGAGAGGACGCGCAGGCCCGCAAGGACGCGGCCCGGGCAGAGAAGGAACGGGCACGGTCCGAGGCCGGGGATGACGTCCCGACGGGCCGTGGCCTGCAGATGGGGGCCATCGCCATCGTGGTGATCGGTCTCCTGTCCGCGGGTGGCTGGTACCTCTTCATCAGGGATGACGGCACGCCATCCGCCCCTGCGACGGCATCCACGGCGACCACGGCGACGTCGCCCGATGCGGGCGGTGAGGTGCCGGAGGACATCCCGCCGCTGGCAAACAAGGCCGCGTATACCGTGGCCGTGCTGAACGCCAGCAACATCACCGGCGCGGCCGCCAACAAGGTGGCGCCCCGTGTGCAGGCCGACGGCTACACCCTCGGCGTCGTCGACAACGCCTCGAAGCAGGGCCTCGCCGTGTCAGAGGTGCAGTACGTCAAGGGTCGTCAGGATGTCGCGTGGAACCTTGCACGTGACCTCGGCATCACCACCGCCGTGCCCGTGAATGCCCTGTCCCAGGGACGTATCGGCACTGCAGACGCCGTGGTCGTCGTGGGCACCGACCTGGCGAAGTAGCGGGCCCGGCGGTCTACCCGGGGCCGTAGCCCCCGCCACCGGGGGTCTGCTGCTCAATGATGGCGCCGGCAGGGAGGCGGCCGCGCCACTTACCCGCGACGACGGCGCCCTCCACGATGGTGACGCCCCGTGCCCCCTCTGCGCCGCCCGCACGACCGCCCGGTGCGCTTCGCCGCCGCTCCGCGATGAGCGACACGTCGGCATCCTCGAGAAGTCGGAGCCGGCGGATGACGCCGTCGCCCCCGCGGAAGGTCCCGCCGCCTCCGGTGTCACGCCGCACCGCATAGCGCTCGACCCGCACGGGCATGGCGACCTCCAGCGCCTCGACCGGCGTATTGAGCGTATTGCTCATCGCGACATGGACCGCGGACGGTCCGTGCGCGTGCACCGATGCACCCTGGCCGCCCCCAAGCGTCTCGAAGTAGACCCGGCCCGCGAAGCCGAGGGTGAGGTTGTTCATCGTGCCCTGTCCCTGCGCAGGCACGTCGGCGGCTCCGGCGAGCGCCCCGAGCACAGCGTCGGCGACGCGGCTCGACCCCTCCACGTTGCCGGCCGCGACAGCGGAACCCGGGGGGGCGCTCACAAGGCTGCCACGGGGGGCGATGACCTGCACGGGAGCGAATGCACCCGCCGAGGCCGGGATGTCGGGGTCTGTGGCCACCCGCACCGCGAAGAACACCGACGAACGGGTGACGGCCTCGGGGCAGTTGAGGTTTCCGGGCCCCGCAGGGTCCGTGCCCGTGAAGTCCACCACCATCGCATCACCGCGTACCTCGACCCGCACCCGGATGACCAGGTCGGCGTCCGAGACGCCGTCGCCCTCGAGGGCCTCCTCGTGCGTCCACGCGCCGTCGGGCATTGCCGCGATGGCGGCCCGGGTGCGTCGTTCCGCATACGCCAGCAGGTCGGCCATGGCGGACTCGAGCACCTCGGATCCCCCGCGCCGCCGCGCCAGGTCGGAGATGCGGGCCTCGGCAAGGGCGTGGGCGGCCAGCTGGGCCGCGATGTCCCCCCGCCGCTCATCGGGTGTGCGGGAATTGGCGAGGATGATGGCGAGCACGCCATGGTCGATGCCGTCCGGGCCGGCGATGCGCACCGGTGGGATCACGAGGCCCTCCTGCAGCAGTTCCCGCGCGCCCGCCGGCATCGACCCTGCGCTCATCCCGCCGACGTCCGCGTGGTGGGCGCGGGTGACTGCATAGGCAACGACGCGTTCGCCCGTCACGACGGGGGACACGATGGTGAGGTCGGGCAGGTGCGTGCCCCCGGTGAAGGGGTCATTGACGATCCACGCCTCTCCTGGGCGCCCCCCTGCGGAGATCACGGCCGCCACTGCCTCGGGCATGGCGCCGAGATGCACCGGGATCGAGCGGGACTGGGCCACCATGCGACCGTGGGCGTCGAATATGGCGGTGCTGCAGTCGCGGCGTTCCTTGATGGTCACGCTGAACGCCGCCCGGACAAGGGCGGCCTGCATCTCGTCGGCAACGGCACGGAGTGCCGCACCCCACACCTGCAGTCCGATCGGGTCGAGCGGCGTCATGCGCGTTCCATTCGCACGGTTCCATCGGCAGCAACGCGCGCGCGCCACCCTTCCTCCACCCAGCAGGTGCTCCCCGCCATCGGGATCCGGTGCGGACCCACGACCGCGTACTCCGTGTCCATGCCGGGCACGGGCACGGCTGGACCCGGGGCGACGGCCGCCACGCGCACGGAGACCGCCTCGACCTGCCGGTCGTGCATCGCCTGACCCGACGCCTGCTCGTGGGCGGCATGGAATGCCTCGGCGAGCTCCTGAACCGGGGCGGCCGGGTCCCACGGCACGGTCAGGGCGTGGCTCTGGCCCGCGTACCGGCAGTCTGCGGCGACCTCGATCCGTCCACCGGGTACTGCGTGCCGGGCCCGGGTGATGAGCGGGGCGACCGCGTCCTCGAGCCGGCTTTCCGGCGCGACAGGAAGGAGGACGCTCTGCACGTGATCCCGGCGATCACCGGCGACCACCATGCCGAGGGCAGCCAGGACGCCCGCCGTTGCCGGGCAGATGACCCGTGTCATCCCAAGTCCCTCTGCCACGGCACATGCGTGGAGTGGGCCGGCCCCGCCGAATGCCACGAGCACGCCCGCGCGTGGGTCAACACCCCGCTCCACACTCACCACATGCAGAGCGGACACCATCTCCTGGACGGCGACGTCGATGATTCCCTGCGCGCATGCCAGGACGTCGAGTCCGAGTGCCGCGGCCAGATCCGAAACAGCAGCATGGGCGGGGCCGGCATGAAGAGCGATGGTGCCGCCCACGCCGAGGTCGCCGTCCACCCGGCCGAGCACGACGTCGGCATCGGTGACCGTGGGCGCCGATCCGCCGCGCCCATAGGCCGCAGGGCCCGGTTCCGCACCGGCGGAGTGGGGACCCACCCGCAGTGCACCACCGGGGTCCGCCCATGCGATGCTGCCCCCGCCCGCGGACACCGTCTCGATGTCGAGCATCGGAAGGTGCACGGGGTGCCCGGCCACGACGCTGCCCGGCGCCCGCCCCGGTTCACCCCCCGTGATGAGCGCGACGTCACAGGACGTGCCACCCATATCGAATGCGAGGGCGACCTCGCAATCATCGGCGGCCGCGATGTGTGCTGCACCGACCACCCCACCGGCCGGCCCGGAGAGCACCGTGCGGGATGCGTGCTCTGCGGCGTCGGCCAGTGACATGAGCCCGCCGTTCGACTGCATGATCGACGGCGCGGGCAGACCCGCCCCGGCAGCTCTCCGGCCGAGTCCGGAGAGGTAGTCGGCCAGGACCGGGGTGAGGTAGGCATCGACGACCGTGGTGGCGATGCGCTCGTACTCGCGGATCTCGGGAAGGACCTCCGCAGATGCCGAGATGTGGATGCCCGGGAACTCGTCGCGAAGCCTCGTCGTGATCGCCTGCTCATGGGATGGGTCCGCGTATGCGAAGAGCAGCCCGACGGCGATGGCTTCGGGTTCCGTCGCGCGAACCCCGGCGACCACCGCGTCGAGGGCGGCCGGGGAGAGCGGCGTGACGGTCCCGGCGGCCCCGATGCGTTCGCGTGCGGCCACGACCCTCTCTGGCGGCACCAGCGGGGCGGGGTGCGCGGCATCCAGCCGGTAGAGCGAGGCCCGGTCCTGCCGCCGGAGTTCGAGTACGTCCTCCAGACCCTCGGTCGCCACAAGCGTCGTGCGTGCACCGGTTCCCTCGAGGAGCGCGTTCGTTCCCACTGTCATCCCGTGCGAGATGCTCCGGACGTCACCGGCTGCGATCCCCGCAGTTGCAAGCGCCGCGCAGACGGCACGGATCACTCCCTCGCCCTGATCGTGGGGGGTCGTGGGCACCTTGGCGGTGGCCATGAGGTTCCCGCGTACCACCACCGCGTCGGTGAAGGTGCCGCCGACGTCGACGCCGACCAGGGTGGAGGGGGAGTCACCCCCGGAGCGATCTACCATTGCGGGGGAATCTAATCGCGCCCCGGGAGCCCTCGTCCACCGCCTCATCATCACGTTTGCCGTGCTGCTCGCGCCTGCTGCCTCCATGGCTGCCGAGCCGGGTGTGCCGGAGCTCGGCCCTCCCGTCGATCTGGGTGTGATTCCCAATGGTGATCTCGCCACGGGCCTCGAGGGGTGGGGGAGGGTGGGGCCATCGATGGTGCTGGGTGGTGGGCCCACCGTCGAGGCCGCGGACAACACATCGATCCTCACGCCGGTCTTCACGGTTCCGCCCGGTGGGCAGTCCCTGCCCATCCGCCTCGGTGTCCCGGGAGCGAACGCCGTGGTGCAGGTGCGTGCGCGGCCGGTGGAGGGCGGGCCGGACATCCCCCTCGCCACGATCGTTCCGGAGCGCGCCGTGCGGCGCTGGGATGTCGGGCTCGGGGCGGTGCGCGGGCGCACCATCCGGGTGGTGATCGACCCCATCGCCTCCATGGGGCGCAGGCTCTACGTCGCATCGGTGGGTCCCGTTCAGGCCATCCTCCCGGGGTGGGATGTGGCGGTCGGTCTCCCGGTCATCTCGACGGCGTGGGGGAGGCGGGCGATTGTCGCCGGGGACGGTCCCGTATCGCTGACAACCCCACCCATCCCGTCCGCGGCGGGAACCCGGTTCATCGGACTGGCGGTGCGTGGGGAGGGCCGCGTTCGCGCCGTCGCGGCCGGCCGGGCCGTTACCGCGTCACCGCGCGGGAGGGACTGGATGGCACTTCGCATCCCGGTGCGCGGAGGAAAGCCCGTGAGCCTCGCCATCACGGCCACGCCGGAGCCGGGGAAGCGCCTCGTGCTGTCGGACGTCGGGGTTCCCGTGACGGCGGTGCGGCTGAGCGCGGTTTCCGTGCGACGCGTGGGGGGTGGTGCGATCGTCACGGCCCGCGTGTCGCCGAATCCGCGTGGGGTGCGGGCAGAGGTACGCGTGGGCACCCGGCTGCTGGGCCGGGGTACGGCCACCGCCGATGGGGGCCTGGTGGTGCGGGTCCGTACAGGTGGCACCTCCGCCCGGCTGGTCATCCTCGACGATGCCCGCCACATCGGCACCAGCGTGCCGCTTTCGCTGCCGGGCTAGGAGTCGATCTGCCGGGGATAGGCCCCGGGAAAACCGCTGACGAGCGAGCGGGAGTGGGAGAGCGCCTCGCCACGTGTGGTGAACGTCCCCGAGAACGCGACCCAGTAGCCGGGGTTGAGCGGCGGGTGGTCGCTGCTCCACAGCACGCCGCCCGGCTGGCCCTGCGCCTGCAGTCGGTCGGCCGCAGCGCGCGCCCCCGACTCGGTGCTGTCGCTGGCGACGATGGTCGTCCATCCGGACGTCCCGGCAGGCCAGTCGTCCGTGCCCGACCCGCCTCCGGACGTTCCCGGGTCAGGGGTCACGGCCGTGGGGTCCACCTCGCTGGCGGTCTGGCCGTCGAGGCCCGGGCCGGTCTCGGTGAGCATGCCCGAGTCGGGCAGCGTTGCGGTCGTGTCGGACGGGAGCATGCCCGACGTATCAGTGCCGGGGGTCGTGAAGGTGGTGTCCACCGGCAGCGTGCTCGTTCCCCCGGTGGTGTCACCAGGGAGGCCCGAATCAGTTTCGGTCGTGGGCACGGCGTCGGTGGGCACCGTGATGACCGATGACGTCTCGGGCGCGCTCACCGTGGAGGCGGGCGATGGATCATCCTGCGAGGCAACGTATGCGAGCGCTCCGGCGCCGGCGCCCAGGATGGCAAGGCCGGCCGCGACTGCCGCGAGGCCTCCCGCCCCCCGCCGCAGCCGCGGGGCGATCTTGGTGGGCGATCCGCACTCGAGGCAGTAGGTCTGCTCGGGATCGAGTTCCGCTCCGCACACCGCGCAGGTGGGCGGCGGCGGCGGCGGGTCATCGGGAGGTGGAGCGTCCGCTGGCTCCGACGCGTTGGCGGAGGGGACGGCATCGGGGTCGGGCCCGGGAGGTGGGGGTCCGGGGTAGGGGCTCTCGGGCATCAGGCGCCGTCCCCATCGCGCGGCGGGATGATCGAGGTGTTCTGCGGGGAATCCTCGATGATGACCGTCGTGAGCTGTTCGTCCACGACCACCACCGTGGGCTGGTCGGGATGGTCGGCCTCAGGCATCTCCGCGCCGACTGCCGGGCTGAGTGGGGCCCCGCAGGATGCGCAGAAGTTCGCGGATGTTCGCGAGTGGGCCCCGCACGCCGGGCACGTGACGCCGGCACCCCGGCCGGCCTGCCGGCGCTCCTGACGCTCGGCGCGCATGGCATCGAGCCGCGTGGCCATGTCATCGATCTGCAGTCGGAGGTCGGCCACCTCTGCGGCGCGTCGCCGCATGACGTCCTCCGCGAGGAGCCCCCGGCGGTGAAGTTCCATCGCGAGCCCGCCGAGGTCGAATATCCCCTGCTCGTAGGCGGTCATCAACTGGCGCCGGCGCCGGCGCAGGACGCCGGGGCGAATGCGCTCATCCGGCGTGGCCTCCACGACGACCGCGCTCACGTCAACAGCTATGGCGTCCACCTGGCCGGGGGCCTCTGCGGGCTCGCGTCGCCGGAGGAAAAGCAGCCGTCTCGGGGTGGGCGATTCGGCGGGTGTGTCGGGCGCGGGATCGGGCATCAGGTCGTGGCCACTGTAATGCCCGAGCCCGGACGCGCCACGCTCGATGTTTCGATGTATCGACGGAGTGACGGAGCCGGGCGTTGCGAGCCGCCGGGGGCTCCGCTATCGTCCTCGGTGCTTGACGCATCAAGAGCGGTGGAGGGATATGGCCCTTTGAAGCCGCGGCAACCAGCGCATACGCGCCAGGTGCCAATTCCTACAGGCATTCGTGCCTGGGAGATGCACGGGGCACACGCTTTGCACAGGCGAAGCGACCCTCGGACTCCCGGCGACGAAGGGAGACGAGGATGGACAGCATCACAGGGCGGACCACAGGTGCACGTGGGCTCCGCTGCAAGGAATGTGGCGAGGAGCTCGCGCTCGGGGCGTCGTACGCCTGCGAGTTCTGCTTCGGGCCACTCGAGGTCGTGTACGACCGGGATCGACTCGCGGCCACCGTCACGCGCGAGTCCATCGAGGCCGGCCCGCCATCGATCTGGCGATACGCCGACCTGCTCCCCTGCGCTCCGGAGGACCCCACCGCGGGCCTGCCGGTGGGCCTGAGCCCCCTGGTGCGTGCGCCACGTCTCGCCGAGCGCCTCGGGCTCGGCGAGGTCTGGGTGAAGAACGAGACCGCCAATCCCACACATTCCTTCAAGGACCGCGTTGTCAGCGTTGCCCTGCAGAAGGCGCGGGAGCTGGGCTACAGGGTTGCGGCATGTGCATCCACCGGAAATCTCGCGCAGTCGGTGGCCGCGCATGCAGCGGCAGCGGGAATGCAGAGCTACGTGTTCGTGCCCGCCGACCTGGAGCACCAGAAGATCGTGGCCACGGGAATCTATGGCTGCACTCTGGTGGCCGTGGACGGGAACTACGACGACGTCAACCGACTCTGCATGGAACTGGCCGCCGATCGCCCGTGGGCTTTCGTCAATGTGAACGTACGCCCGTACTACAGCGAGGGATCGAAGACGCTCGCATACGAGACGGCGGAGCAGCTCGGCTGGACGCTGCCTGACCGGTGCATCGTGCCGATCGCCTCGGGTTCGCTCTATACGAAGATCCACCGCGGCTTCAACGAGCTCCTCGAGCTCGGGCTCGTGGAGGGCGCGGTGCCGCGTATGAATGGCGCCCAGGCGCAGGGCTGTGGGCCGGTGGCGGCCGCGTACGAGGCCGGCCTCGACTTCGTGGCGCCGGTACGCCCGGACACCATCGCCAAGAGTCTGGCCATCGGCAACCCCGCGGACGGCATCTTCGCCCTTGACGTGGCGCGCGGCACCGGCGGCGGCATTGACGCGGTCACCGAGCAGGAGATCACTGACGGCATCGCGCTGCTGGCCGAGACGACCGGCATCTTCACGGAGACCGCGGGCGGCGTCACGACCGCCGTGCTCGCCCGGCTCGCGGATGAGGGCCGCATCGGGCCCGACGAGTGCGTCGTGGTCTACATCACCGGCGACGGCCTCAAGACCCTTGACGCTGTCGCCGATCGCGTCGAACCCGTGACGATTCCCCCGACGGTTGATGCCTTCGAGGCCGCCCTCGGAACTGTCAACAACCTGGAGACCGCCCGATGAGCGTGACCGTCCGAATCCCCTCACCGCTCAGGCCGCTCACGGGGGGCGCCGGCACGGTGGAATGCCAGCCGGGAAGTGTGGGCGCGATCATCGACGAGCTCGATGCCGCGCACCCCGGTTTCCGGGACCGCGTCACCCAGGACGGCGCCCTGCGCCGCTTCGTGAACGTTTTCGTCGCGGGGCAGGATGTGCGGTTCGAGCAGGGAATCGACACCGCGGTCACGGACGGCCAGGAAGTCACGATCCTCCCGGCCGTCGCCGGGGGCTGACCGCGTCGCCGCGGGTATTCGTCACGGGGGGCACCGGTCTGGTCGGTGCGCACCTTGTGGACTCCCTCGTGGAATCGGGCGCTGATGTGCTTGCCCTCGCCCGCACCGACCGGGCGGCCCGCGCGCTGACCGATCGGGGTGCGACCGCGGTGCGGGGAGATCTGGTCGGCGGGGGCGCGTGGGAGCGCGCTGCAGGGGAGTCGGAGCTGGTCTTCCACGCGGGGCAGCCGCGCATGGTCCCGCCGCTTCGCCGCCGGCACATCCGACGCCTGGGCAGCGAGGCCGAGGCCGGCGCCCGCGCCATCGCATCAGCAGCATCGCCTCATGCCACCCTCGTCCTCGCGTCATGCGCGATGGCCGCCGCGCGGGGACCCCTGGGGATCGCCGCCCCGGCCCGCGCCGCCGAGGGAGCGCTCGCCGGTTTGGACGTGCGTGTCGTACGACTGCCATGGGCCTATGGGTCGTCGGGCTTCATCAACGACATTGCACGCGGCCTCTCGCTTCAGCGCATCCGCGTGGTCGGCCCGGGAACGAACCACATCCAGGTGATCGGCGCGCGCGACGCGGGCCTGGCGCTGATTGCCGCCGCGACCGCCCCGCCCGGTGCGTATGCCGTGGCGGAGGAGGGGGCGCCCACGCAGATGGAGTTGGTGCATCACATCTGCGCCGGCCGCCGGGCGCCGCGCCCGGACCACCTGCCGCCCCGCATGGCGTCCCTGTCCATGGGGGGCGTGGTGGTGGAGGCCCTGCTTGCGGATCAGCGTGTCGATGGGGCGCCACTGCCGGGGTTCCACACCCGGCAGTCGTGGCGGACGGACCTGCTCGAGGCGCTTACCGCGTAGCCCGTGGTGTTGGGCTAACCACGTTCTCATCAAGGACTCCGCTCGGACGCAATTGCCGAACCCCTCCAGACATCTCCCGGGCGACGGAGCCCACTCTCGCGTGCCCATGGAACCGATTCCCGGGGGGCAGGCTCCCCCTCGTCCGCATGACGAAGACGCACGCCTGGCCGACATCCGCGATCTCGGCGTGGCCACATCGGGTCCTGACGCGGAGATCGATGCGCTCGTCGATCTGACGGCGCTCATCGCGGATGCGCGGATCGGCCTGCTCACGGTAACCGAGGAGGACGAGCAGGTTTTCAAGTCGGCCGTGGGCATCGACGCCACGGGCACGTCGCGCGACGTGTCGTTCTGCGGCCATGCGATCGCCGCAGGCACCGGGCCGGGCCCTGGTTGCGAGCATCCG
>JBIIQA010000125.1:0-4634 GCA_044342355.1 Miltoncostaeaceae bacterium
TGGCGGGCGAGATCCTCCGCCCATGCGCGCACGACCGGATCCGGTGCCGGGCGCATCTGCAACTCACACAGAGCCGCCCGCAGGTACAGCCCGGTGCCGCCCGACACGATCGGCACCCGACCGGCCGTGGCGATCTCCTCGATGGCCGCATGGGCACGTGCACCGAATGCACCAGCGGTGGAGTCCTCGGACAGCTCGAGGTCACCCACGAGGTGGTAGGTCACCTCTCGGCGGTCCGCGTCTCCCGGCGCGTCGGCGGCGACCTCGAGACCACGGTATCGCTGGAATGGATCGGCGACGACGACCTCGCCACCGATCTCGAGCGCAACGGCGTGCGCGATCGCGCTCTTTCCCGTGGCGGTGGGCCCGAAGATGGCGAGCACCTCTGGCGGATCGGTCAGGCGGCTCCCACCCGGTCCGCCACCGGGGCCATGACGCCGGACAGGGTCGTCGAGGTCGCCCCCTCGATAGAAACCGGCACCTGCGTGCCTGCCTCTGCAGTGCCATCAAAGTTGACCGTCACGTTGTGGCGGGTGCGCCCGCTCAGACGCGACCGGTCCGTGCGTGAGGGGCCCTCCACCAGCACCTCGGCCATGGTGCCCACATGCCGCGCGAGCCGGTCACGCGCCGTTGCCTGGACAACGTCGATCAGGGCGGCGATCCGCTCCGACTTGACCTCCGCAGGCACGTCATCGGGGAGGGACTCCCCCGCCTCGGTGCCGGGTCTCGGCGAGTACACGAACGTGTAGGCGCCGTCGTAGCGCGCCTCGGTCACCAGTGACAGGGTCTCGGCGAAGTCTGCGTCGGTCTCACCCGGAAACCCGACGATCAGGTCGGTCGTGAGCGCGATATCAGGAACGCCCGCACGGATGCGCTGCACCAGATCGAGGTAGCGCGCACGGTCATAGGTGCGCCGCATGGCCCTCAGCACGCGGCTGGACCCCGCCTGGGCCGGAAGGTGGATGTGCTCGCACACCTCCGGCACGTCACGGTGCACCGCAATGACGTCATCCCGGATGTCCTTCGGGTGGGGGCTGGTGTACCGCACCCGCGCGATTCCCGGCACGGCCGCCACTGCGGTGAGCAACTCGGCGAATGACATGCGCGTACCGGCGGGGAGGTCGCGGCCGTACGAGTTGACGTTCTGCCCGAGGAGCGTGACCTCCACCACGCCATCCGCGGCCAGGGCCACCACCTCGTCCAGCACGCTCCCGGGCGCCCTGCTGCTCTCGCGTCCGCGGACAGACGGGACGATGCAATACGAGCACACGCAGTTGCAGCCGACCGAGATCTGCACCCAGGCCTGGTACGGCCTCTCCCGCAACGACGGCAGGTCCCCGCTGAACATGCCGTCGAAGGTGAAGGCGCCCACCGCCTGAATCCGCTCTCGCGCGAGAAGTTCGCCGAGGCGATTTACCTCGCCGGGCCCGAATGCAATGTCCACGAACGGGAAGTCGCGGAACACGGACTCCTTCTGGCTCTGAGCCCAGCAGCCCCCGACGGCGACCACCACATCGGGACGCTCGCGCTTGATGCGCCGCGCCTCCCCGAGATTGCCCATGAACCGCTCGTCGGCGGAACCACGGATCGTGCAGGTGTTGAACAGGATGAGATCGGCGGAATCCCGATCGGGAGACTCCGCGTAGCCGAGGGAACCGAGCAGTCCGCGCATACGCTCGGAGTCATGCGCGTTCATCTGGCACCCGAACGACGTCAGGTGGTACTGGGGCATGGTTGGTGATGCTAGTCGCGCCCCCGGCCCGTGGGGACCGGGGGCGCGACATCACACCGGGCGGTCAGGCTGCAGCCGCCTCGGCAGTCTCCCCAGCGGCCTCGGCGGTCTCCGCAGCAGCGTCGACGATGACCTCACCGGTCTCCGGATCGACCACCACGGCGTCGGGGCCGGCATTCACGCCCGCGGCATCGCGGATGCGTCGCTCGATTTCATCGGCGATGTCCGTGTGCTCGATGAGAAATGCGCGAGCGGCGTTTCGCCCCTGACCGAGCCGATCGTCCCCAAACGAGAAGTACGAGCCGCTCTTCGTGACGATGTCGTACTCGATGCCGAGATCGATGAGCGACCCCTCGCGCGACACACCCTCCCCGTAGAGGATGTCGAATTCGGCCTGCCGGAACGGTGGCGCCACCTTGTTCTTCACCACCTTCACGCGACAGCGGCTGCCGATGACCTCAGCGCCATCCTTGAGGTTCTCGATACGGCGCACATCCAGGCGGACCGAGGAATAGAACTTGAGAGCGCGCCCACCGGGGGTGACCTCGGGCGAGCCGAACATCACACCGATCTTCTCGCGCAGCTGGTTGGTGAACACGCAGATCGTGCCGGCACGATTGAGGGTACCCGCGAGCTTGCGCAGGGCCTGCGACATGAGGCGCGCCTGCAGGCCCACATGGGTGTCGCCCATCTCGCCCTCGATCTCCGCCTTGGGCACGAGCGCCGCGACGGAGTCGATGGCCACGATGTCGAGGGAGCCGGATCGCACCAGCAGGTCGGCGATCTCGAGGCCCTGCTCACCGTGGTCGGGTTGCGACACGAGCAACTCGTCGGTGTTGACCCCGATGCGGCGTGCATACGCCGGATCGAGCGAGTGCTCGGCGTCGATGAACGCGGCCAGCCCGCCGCGGCGCTGCGCCTGGGCCATGACGTGGTAGAGGAGCGTGGTCTTGCCCGACGCCTCCGGGCCGAAGATCTCGACGATACGACCACGGGGCAGCCCCCCGATGCCAAGCGCAATGTCAAGGGGAAGCGCCCCCGTCGGCACGAAGTCGATGTCCGCGAGGGGCATGTCGCCCATCCGCATGATCGCGCCCTTCCCGAACTGCTTCTCGATCTGCGCGACTGCTGATCCCAGCGCCTCGGTCCTCTCCACCGTTTCCCCCTGTGGCAGACCCTCGGGCCGCCTGTCGTTACCTGGTGATCACGCCTGTCCGGAGTGTAAGTGTCCGCCCGGCGTGCTGGAACATATGTTCGCACCCGGCTCGGACGTTCCTCCTCGCGCGATCAGCGTAGGCCGCCATTTCGCTCCAGTACCTCGCGCAGTGCACCGTTTCAGGCATGCGCTGACGTCAGCGCGAAAGGGCCTCGCGCAGAAGATGCAGCGCGATCGTCGCCGTGCGCTGACGCACCCTCTCGCGGTCGCCGTGCAGCTGCAGCTCCCGCGTGAAAGTGCCGTCCGGTCCGGAGACGGCCACATGCACGAGCCCCACGGGCTTGTCGGCGGAACCGCCACCGGGGCCCGCGATTCCCGTGACCGCAAGCCCCCACTCGACGCCGAGCCGGAGCCTCGCGCCCTCCGCCATGGCAGCTGCGACCTCAGCGGATACGGCCCCGTGCGCGGCGAGGAGGGCACCCGGCACGCCCAGAGCGGACTCCTTCACCGCATCGGCGTACGACACGATGCCGCCGGCGTACCAGGTACTCGCACCAGGCCGCTCCGTGAGGCGTGCCCCGATCATCCCCCCTGTGCACGACTCCGCCGTGGCCAGCGCCTCGCCCCGCGCGGTAAGTGCGCGCCCGATCACCTGCTCCACCTGCGCCCCATCGCGCGAGAAGATTGCGCCGGGGAACGCCGTGTCGAGTCCCGAGATGAATCGCTCCGCGTTGTCCCCGGGCGGACGCACCGTGATCTCGAGCTCCCCGGGGCGTGCGCACACCCCCACATCGAGTCCGGCGTCCTCCGGGCGCAGATCACGCAGGGCCTCCATGAACTCCGACTCCACCACATTCGCCATGCGGAGTTCGAGCGGCGCCAACTCGGCACCCGCGCGGACAATGGCCGCGACCGAGGGAACCCCGAGCGCGGACTGCCACGAGGCAAGGCATTCCCAGGGCGGGCCCGGCAGCACCACCACCACGGTGCGCCCGGCCGGGAGGACAACTCCCGGTGCGGTGCCGGGCGGCGGCAGGACCACCGCCCCGCGGGGCACCGTGGCCTGCTTGCGCGCGCCGGCGTCGCGCACCGCGGCCGACGCCCGGGCCGGTACCGATGCGAGGGCGGTGGTGACCATCCCGAGCGCGTGGTCATCCAGCACGAGCGGACAACCCGCGGAAAGCGCAACGGCCTCCATCGTGCGGTCGTCGTGCGTGGGGCCGAGTCCTCCCGTCGTGACGATCAGATCGGGGTCAGTGGCAAGCGCCTCCGCCATCGCTGCCCGGATGTCCTCGAGCGTATCTCCCACCACCGTGATGCGCGCGACGTCCACCCCATGCGCGGTCAGGGAACCCGCGATGGCGGCCCCGTTCTCATCGCGCACCCTTCCCTCCAGCACCTCCGTGCCGGTCACGACGAGGGCGGCACGCATCACGTCAGCCCGCGGGGAGTCGCTCGGCGCCGGCGCGGGTGATGAGGAATGTCCCCGTCCCCCCCGAGATGGGGAGGGGCTCGCCGTCGACGCTGACGGTCACCGCATCGGGACGGCCGATGCGCACCCACGCCGCCTCGCGAAAGGAGAAGGTGCGGGTGGCCCCGGGCACGAGCACCCCGCTGTAGACGGTCGCCCCGGCGTCCGATCCGTTGCGCACCTCAAGATAGCTCCCGCGGGAGCCGCGGCCGGTGAATCCGAGGTCCAGCGATTGCGCGGTGACACCGGCGAGCGGTGCGGTCGTCGTGGGCACC
>JBIIQA010000126.1:0-4623 GCA_044342355.1 Miltoncostaeaceae bacterium
CAGGCGCCCTGCCCGCGGTCATCACGTGGGTGGTGCTGAGCGTGCTGGTGCTGCTGTTCCTCTACACCGGCAGCCTGCTGCTGCCGCTGAAGGCCGTGGTGATGAACTTCCTCGGCCTGGCCGCCACTCTGGGGATCCTCGTGTGGATCTTCCAGGAGGGGCACCTCACGTGGCTGGTCGGCGGCTTCACCGTCACCGGCACGGTGGATACGTCGATGGTGGTGCTCACCGCCATCGTGGCCTTCGCCCTGGCCATGGACTACGAGCTCTTCCTCATCTCGCGAATCCGCGAGGAGTGGCTGCGCACGGGCGACAACGAGGCCGCCGTGGCGTTCGGCATGCAGAGGTCCGGGCGCATCGTCACGGCCGCGGCAATCCTGATCGCCGTGGTGTTCGGTGCCTTCATCACGTCCAGCGTCACCAACATCAAGTTGCTGGGACTGGGCGTGGCACTGGCCATCC
Organism: Miltoncostaeaceae bacterium; assembly: GCA_044342355.1. Taxonomy (GTDB): domain Bacteria; phylum Actinomycetota; class Thermoleophilia; order Miltoncostaeales; family Miltoncostaeaceae; genus SYFI01. The sequence continues at coordinate 463 of JBIIQA010000126.1, forward strand.
TGATCGACGCCACAATCATCCGCGGCGTCATCGTGCCGGCCTTCATGCGGATCGCCGGCAAGTGGAACTGGTGGGCCCCTGCGTGGCTGCGGAAGGTTCACGACAAGGTGGGGCTCACCGACTGATCCCGGGGGCCCCAAGGCCAACCCCAGGCATCACCAGTGCGGCGGGAGTGATCCGATCGCCTGCGGAAATCCCGTCTCGGTATGCGGCTGTTACTCCTGCGTGAAAATGACACTGATTTTCGGGTGTCAAATGTCCCGGCGGCATTCCCCATTCCCATGGGATTTCCAAGGTGCGTTGCCGCAAATTCGGGGGAAAATGGGCACCAAACGGGGTTGTGCGGTGTGGGAGGGCTGCCTACGGTCCTCGGAACGTGTGAATCACCAAAGGCGCTGAGCACTCGCGTCGGCACGTCGATCTTGTCCCCGAGCAGGAGCCTGTTATCGCGACACGTCCAACCGTGAGGGTCCCCTTCGTGCGTTTCCGCGCCCTCGGAATCCTCATCGGCCTGACGCTGTCCGTCGCGGGCAGCGGGACGCTCATGGCGTCCCCGGCTCCCACGACACTGCCGGGTTCCACCCCGTCGGCTGCGCCCTCCCAGGCGCCCGGCCCCGGCGAAGGGGCTCCCGTGCCCGTCGCCGCACCCCCTGTTGCGCCGCCCATCGCCGCGTCGCTCATCGCACCCGGCAGCAAGGGCTCGCTCGTGGTGCAGATGCAGAAGCGCCTCCGCGCCAAGGGCGTGAAGGTGAAGGTCACGGGCACCTATGACCGCCCCACGCAGGCCGGCGTGCGTCGCCTGCAGAAGTCACTGGGCCTGCCGGCCACCGGCTTCATCGATGTCGCCTTCCTCGGATCGCTCGGCGTGAAGATGCGCGGCATCGCCGGGTCCGCGCGCCCCCTTCCGTCGCCCGCCTCCAACGCGGCCGTGGTGCCTGAGCTCATGAAGTACGTGGGAGTGCCCTACAAGTGGGGTGGTACCACGCCGGCGGGGTTTGACTGCTCGGGGCTCACGCAGTTCTCGTATCGCGCTATCGGCAAGAGCATCCCGCGCACCACCTGGGACATCTTCGCTGCGCTCCCCAAGGTGCCGTTCGACCAGCTCGCCCCCGGTGACATGGTGTTCTTCAGCAACCTCGGTCACATGGGCGTGTACATCGGCGACGGCAACTTCATCCACGCGCCGCGCAGGGGTGAGGTCGTGAGGGTGCAGGCCCTCTCCACCCGCCTTCACAACTACGTGGGCGCCGTCCGGGTCTAGCGGGACCGGCAGCGGGACGGCATCGCGCCGCCCGCTCCTTTTTCACGCGGGCCGTGATCGGAAGTGATCCGATCACGGCCCGCGGTCGTACAACGGTCGAATGGCTCGACGACGTCGGGCCCCGAACCAGGGAGTACGACCCATGAGCACGATCACCCGCCGCCGCTTCATCCCCGCCCTCGGCGCCGTCGCCATTGCTGCCGCCGTTGCCACGGCTCCGGCCATGGCCCACTCGCACACGGCCACGCCCAAGCCCACGAAGAACATCGTGCAGATCGCATCGGGCGACAAGAACTTCTCCACGCTCGTGTCGCTGGTGAAGGAGGCCGGCCTGGTGAGTGCGCTGTCGGCCAAGGGGCCGTACACGCTGTTCGCGCCGACCAACGCGGCGTTCGCGAAGGTGCCGGCCGCCACGCTGGCGCAGCTGAAGGCCAACCCCGACCAGCTGAAGGCCGTTCTCACCTACCACGTGCTGGGCCGCAGCCTGCCCGCACCGCAGATCACCAAGTTCTACGCGGTGAAGACGCTCGAGGGCAGCGGACTGAAGATCCGCACCAACAAGGGCACCGTGAAGGTCAACACCGCCACGGTGATCACGCCCAACGTCATGGCCACCAACGGCGTGATCCACGTGATCAACCAGGTTCTCATCCCGCCGGCCGGGTAGCGCGCTCTGTCGCCGCTCGTGACAACGATGGGGTCCGTCGCACCGGTGGTGCGACGGACCCCATCACGCGCCGCCTACCATCGCCCTGTGGTCGTTGAGGCAGAGGCGATGGTCGATCCCGCCGAGCAGGACGCGGCGGCGGTCCGTGCGGTCGCAGCCGGCGACCAGGGTGCGCTGCGCGGCCTCTATGAGCGCTACGGACGCATGATCCACTCCATCGCGTTTCGCATCACCGGTGATGCCCAGGCGGCCGAGGAATGCACTCAGGACGTCTTCATGGCGCTCTGGCGCAACGCGGGTTCATTCGACCCGGCCCGGTCCCGGGCATCAACGTGGCTGTGCGCGATCGGTCGCAACAAGGCACTCGATGCCGCCCGGGCGGGGTCGCGGCGCCCCTCTCCGCACGATGAGGTACCCGAGGTGGGGGCGGCGCCCGACACCGCCGACCTCGTCACAGATGCCGATTCCGCCGTCCAGGTCGCCGAGGCGATGGCAAAGTTGCCCCCAACCCAGTTCGACGTGCTGCAATTGGCCTACTTCGACGGCCTCTCGCAATCGGAGATCGCCACGCGGCTCGGCGTGCCCCTCGGCACCGTGAAGAGCCGCATGCGCCTTGCGATGGATCGCATGCGCGAGGTCGCGACGGCGATGGGAATCGAAGGATGACCATGGACCACGACGACATCCACCGCGACGACGACGCCACCCTCGAGGCCCTTGGCCGCGTGCTGCCGCGCACGGTCCCGGACCCCGGGCTGGGTGACCGCATCCTCGCCGCGGTCACGGCCGATGCGACAGCGGCGCCGATGGCCGAGGTCATCCCCATCGCGTCACGCCGTCGGCGCACGGTTCTCACGTCGCTCTCCGCCGCGGCATGCGCCGCAGTCGTGGCCGTGGGGATCACCACCTGGCTTGTCGGCGGCAGCGACTCCCCGGGCCCGCTCACCGCGAGCACCACGGTGGTGGCCGAACGAGGCGATGGGGTCACCGGCACCGCCGATCTGTACGCCGCCGACGCTCCCGGGGGCACGCTCGAGATGGCCCTGGCCGACGTTCCGCCGCCGCCAGAGGGGCACCACTATGAGGTGTGGGTTCTCGAGAAGGGGTCAACCGAGATGATCGCCGTTGGCTCGTTCACACCGGCATCGCGCGAGGTCAACCTCTCCCTTCCGCTGCCCACCCCGGCCGATTACGCGGCGGTCGATATCTCCGTCGAGCCGAATGACGGTCCCCCTGCGCACTCGGGCACCAGCCTGGCCGGCGCGACGTTCGCCTAGGGGTCGCGGCCTGCTGCAACGCGTGTCTCACCGTGCGGGACTAGCATCCGCCTCCCTGTGAACGCCCTCAGACGAACGAAGATCGTGGCCACCCTCGGGCCGGCCACCGACGACCAGCAGACCCTGGTCGCGATGATCCGTGCCGGAGTTGACGGTGTGCGCATCAACTGCTCGCACGGCACGAGTGACGACTTCATCCGTCGCGCCTGGCAGGCGCGCGACGCGGCAGCCACCGCCGGCCGGCACGTGGCCATCATGTTCGACCTGCAGGGGCCGAAGATCCGCCTTCACGAGTCGTCACGTCGCGCCGAGCTCGGTGAGGGTGATCAGGTGCGAATCGTCGGTGACCCCAAGGCATCCGGGGCCTCCCGCGCACTCGTGGTCGACTGGCCGGGAGTGGTGGAGGCCGCCGCCCCCGGCACGTCTGAGCTGGTCATCGGCGACGGCGCCCCGCGCATCGCCATCGCCGAGCGCTCCAAGGGCGTGCTCATGGGCACCTGCGTCATCCCCGGCACCGCGCTTCCGCGAAAGGGCGCCTTCCTCACGCACGCCAAGGTGGGCCGCATGGCCCTCACCGAAAAGGACCGGGCCGATGTGCGCACCGCGCTGGACGCCCGTGCAGACTTCATCGCGCTGTCGTTCGTGAACGGTGCCGAGGACATCCGCGAGCTGCGCGGGGAGATCCTCGGGTCATCGGCGCGCATCATCGCCAAGATCGAGACGCTGTCGGCCATCGATCACCTCGAGGAGATCATCGAGGTGGCCGACGCCGTCATGGTCGCTCGCGGCGACCTGGGGGTGGAGGCCGGCGTGCCGCGCGTGCCCCTTCTGCAGAAGAGGATCATCAGCGCGGCCAACGTGGCCGGCAAGATGGTCATCACCGCAACACAGATGCTCGAGTCGATGAGCGAGTCACCTGAACCCACTCGCGCGGAGGCCTCGGACGTGGCCAACGC
>JBIIQA010000127.1:0-4622 GCA_044342355.1 Miltoncostaeaceae bacterium
TGTCGAGCAGATCGAGGATCGCCTGGTCGCGCCCACCACTTCCCGCGAGGATGACCTCGTCAATGCGCTCGGGGTCGATCATGGCGTCGAGCGCCTGCCCACCGGAAGGCTGAGCGCCAGATGCCCCGGCGGGCCAGAGTTCGTGCACACCCACCACGCGGTAGGCCACGCCGTGGCGGTCGGCACTTGATCGCGTGAGGCTCTCGGCGATGGGCGTGGTCATGTCGGGGGCGCCCACCAGAAGTGCCCTGCGTTCGAACCGGACCCAGTCGAGCACCAGCGCGGTGACGCTGTCCCAGGACGCGCGGAGCACGATGACCAGCACCGAGATGACGAACCACGACGAGTAGAAGATGTAGAAGGTCTGAAAGCGCCAGCCGCTCGCCAGCACCAGCGCCAGAACGATGAACGTGGCGATGGTGACCGATGAGAGGATGCGGCTCGATCCGCCGCGCTCCTCGCGCTCGGCGTAGAGGCGGTTCTTCGCAAACACCAGCACCAGCGTGATGGTGACCAGCGGCAGGGCCTTCTGCTCCACCGACCAGATGGCACCCGAGTCGATGGGCTGCCCCTGCACCCACAGCTTGAAGGCCAGCACCGCGTAGAGCCCGAGGAAGGCCGAGGCCACATCGATGGCCAGCAGCACGGCCACGCTGAGTGCGCGGCGGATGTAATCGCGCCCCTGCCGCCCCCGGAGGATCGGCACGAACCGCACGTCGCGCGACGCCAGGCGCTCGCCGGTGTCGGCGGGCGTCGCGGTGGAGCGATCGACTGGCGGAGGCGGCGAACTCACCTGCGGAGGGTACCCCCTACTTCACGCGGACCGTGACCGGCCACGACGTCTTTGTCTGGCGGGAGCCACTCGGCACATCGCCTGTCCAGGACACGCGATAGGTGGTGGTGGAGCCAGGGGCGACGTTGGCGGCGAACGATCCATCCTTGCCGGTGGCAACGGTGGCAACGGCGACCCAGCCGTCACCGTCTCTGCGCGTGATGGTGACCTGCGTGGGCTGGCGCGCGGTGCGCACCTGACCCACGAGCGTGGCCTTGCCGCCGGGCCGGATGGCCCCGGGCGACAGCGGCGACATGGGGATGGAGAAGACCTCGGCGGAGGGCTTCCAGACGCCGTCCTGGCGGAGGAGGCCCGAGCCCCAGGCGCCGTTGTCCTGCAGGAAGTACCAGACGAACATTCCGATGCGCTTGTTGGGGCGTACGCGGCGATAGGCGTCCTGCAGGTACTGGGCCTGCTGCGCCTCGCTCACGGCCAGGCTGTACTCCGCCACCTTGGTGGTGGAGAACCCGAACTCGGTGAGCCAGATCTTCTTGCCGCGCAGGTAGGTGCGGTCAATCTCACGCTGGAAGCGATCGATGTTGTAGAGGTCGATGTACGAGGAGCCCGGGAAGTTGGTGTTCCTCGGCGTGGTGATGGGGTACGGGTGGTGGCTCACTACGTTCATCGGCGGACGCAGGCCGGGCTTTGCGATTGCAGCGAGGAACGCCGAGGGGGTGACGCGCCCGTTGGGCCCCGTGGGGCATGACGACGGGCACTGGTCGCCCGCGGGCGCGGTGACCAGCCCGGCGATGCGACTGCCCTTGTCAATCATCTTGACGTTCGCGTAGAAGCTCTTGGCGAGGGCGGAGTAGGTGGCCGGTGACGCTGGAACCCACTTCTTCCCCTGCTTCCGGAACTGCGGGCGCAGGAACATCGGGATGTTCGGCTCGTTCCAGATCTCCCAGTCACGCACGCCGCGGGGCGTGTAGCGAGCGGCCAGGGCGTGGGCGAAGTTGCCGTAGTCGCCGGCCTTCGCAGGGCGGCGTGTGTAATCGGCAAAGCGGGTGCTCTTGGGCACTGCGGGGTCAGCAGCCCAGGCGGGCGTTCCCCACACGGTCATGAGCACGCGCACGCCGCGCTCGGCGGCGGCGTCGACGATCGGGTCGTACGCGGCCCAGTTGTACGCCGGGTCGTTGGGGTCCTTCGGATTTGCCGGTCGCCTGGTGGCCACCACATCCCACCGGGTATCCACGCGGATGATCGAGGCCCCCATGCGTGCCATGGTCTGCACGCGCGACACTGCCTCCTTGGGGGCCACCTGGTACACGCGGTCGTCCTGGATTCCCGCCAGCGGCGACGTGATCGGCACCCCGGAGACCGTGCCCTTGAGCGCAGTGGGCTCGGCGGCCCCTCCCCCGCACCCGGCGAGCGCCCCCACGGCCAGTGCGGCGACGGCGCCACGGGTCATGACGATCTGCGTTCGGCTGCGCATGCGGGCGATGGACTCCAGATGGGGACGGATCTTCAGTTGGGGCCTCTCCACCACGACGACACGGACGCTCGGGCCCCACGGGACGAACCGCAGGCTAGGGCCACATCGTGACGCCCGACAAGGACAAGGTTCCGGATGAATACCTGGTGCTCACGAGATCCTTACGGCTCGGAGCACCCATCCCCTTCCGAAAGGGTCGTTTGCCGCCGTCAGGCCGCGCGACGAAGAGGGCGGAGAACGTCCTCGAGATCCCGCGAGGCCAGCACCGAGCCGTCTCCCAGGGTGACGGTCACCGGTTGCCCGAGGTCGATGCGGGCACCGGGCCCGAGCAATTCGATTCCCACGAGGTCGCCGCCCTTGAAGGTGGTCGGGTCCCCCTCCGCAGACGCATCCCAGTCGTCCGCGTGCTGCCAGTCGCCCCTGCGAAGGGTGAGCGTGTCAAACCGTGCGTCGTAGTCGATGACGTCAAAGACGAGATGACCGAAGGTCACGTGCATGGGATCCTCGCTGGAGCGCATCAATGCCCCGGAAGTCGTCGCTTTGGAAACACCGTCACGACGGTTCCAAGGCCCCGGTAATCGTACTCGACGACCACGAACAGCCAGGTCGTCGGGCCGGGCCCGCGCCGGGCATAGCGATGCCTATGGCGACCCCTCGGGTCCTCTCCGGTCGCATGGGGATGACGCACCACATCAAGGATGTCGCGGCGAAGCGGGGCGAAGTACGCGCCATGCTTGCGGCGCACCTTCCGCAGGAGCCGATCGGGCACCACCACGACGCGTCCGAAGACCGGGTCGATGACGAACGCGCCGGCCGGAAGATCCGGGACCTCACCTGTCATGCCGCCTCAGGGCCACCCCCGACGTCCATGAGATCGCGGGCCAGATCGCCTACCGGCAGCCCATCGGCCTCCGCCTGCTCGAGGGCCATGGCGACATCTGTGGCCAACCCCAGCCGCAGGCGGAGCGCGGCATCAATGGCGGCGAGCCACTCGCTCACGCGATCGCAGTGCACCAGCACCGCCCCCGGGTCCCGCGCGATGAGGTCGGCGACATCGGCGGCGATGCGGGGGATCTCCGCGCGGGCCTGCACCACATCTTTGAGCGGATGCCACCGCACACCCCATCCGCTGGCGGCGTACTCCACAAGCGCATGACGGCTGCGCATGCACGACACGATCGTGCGCACACCCTGATCTCGCCACCATGCGAGATCGGCCTCACGCCGGGCCACGCGATGGCTTCGGCCCCCGCCTCCGGGGCGCTCCGCGATGGCGAGGGAGCCCGGGATGATCCAGGCGTGGACGGGCACTGCGGACGCGGCGTTCATGTGGCCTCCGGCGGATCGAGCGATTCACCAGAGGGTCCGTCCGGTGCCCATCACGGCTCCAGACCGACATGTGCCAATTCCCTTACGGATCGCTTACGTGGAGCGCGGGTAGCGCACATCGGGGACCCCGGCGTGCCGTTGCGCCGGGGCCCCCCTCAGCCCTCCGTGGCCGCCGCGCGGATCCACTCCGGCACGGCAACCGGGGTGCGCCCGCCGCGCTCGATGCACACGTGGGTCAGCTCGCCTTCGGCGCACAGCTCATCGCCGCGCAGGAACCGGTGCCGACTGCGAAATGACGTGGTGCCCACGCCGCCCACCGATGTCTCGATGGTGATCATGTCGTCGAGCAGGATGCGCGCGTCGAACCGGCACTGGCTGTTGACGATGGGAATGCCGATCCCTTCTTCGAGCAGCCGGGTGAACGGCCAGCCCACATCGGCAAGCCACTCGCACAGGCCGCGATCCATCCACCGGTAGGCGGTGGTGAAGTGGATCTGACTCACGTCGATCTCCGACATCACGATGCGCCGGGTCTCGCGGCGGATGTGGGGTGACGGGGCGCTCACATGGGGCAGCCTACGCCGCTTTTTCCCGCTACGAGCAGGCGCGTGAGGTGGCACACCCCGGCGCAGGGGGGAGCACCTGTGCCGCCCCGACGTTGGTGCAACACGTGCTGCGGGAACCTCCGCATGCACGTTCCATTGCACAGGACTCTCTCTGTCTGAAGAATCGCTACCCCGCTGACCCCCATGCACGACGCCCTCGACACCCAGAGCCTGGCCACACCGGTGGCCGGCGAGAGCGAATCCGGCGCCCGAAGGCGCCTGTGCCTCGCCGCCATGGCCGGAGCGCCGGGCCTCCTGCGCTACGCCGCGCGATTCGCCCCCTCGCTCGAGGACGCCGAGGACGCCTACCAGCGCGGTATGGAAGTGGCGCTCACCAAGGGGCCCATCTGCCCCCTTGATGAGTTCATCGCGTGGCTGCATACGGTCATCCGCAACGAGGCCATCTCGATGTCACGCAGGCGTG
>JBIIQA010000128.1:0-4577 GCA_044342355.1 Miltoncostaeaceae bacterium
TGCGTGAGCGCACGCGGTCGTCGTAGCGCTCGCCCAGTTCCTTCACGGTGTAGAACTGCGCATCCTCGCGCCCATTGCCGGAGAACCCGTAGATGGCGTACTCATCGCGGATGGCCTCGAGGGCCTCGCACATGAGGATGAGGCCTTCCTTCTCGATGTCGATGATGCGCTTGCGACCGTCGATCTTGCGGTCGGTGGATGACGACATGTCCACGAGGAATGCCGTGGTGACGTCGCGGTCCTTCTTGTCGCGCTTGATGTACACGCGATCGGTGGGCGTGATGCCGGCGCGACGGTCCACCACGTGCTCCACCAGACCGTCGAGGTCGAGGTCGTCACCTTCAGACTGGAACCGCATCTTGCGAAGGCGCTCGGGGCGCATGAGCTGGAAGTTGCGGCGGATCTGCGTGACCACGCCGCTGAACTCGTGGAAGGTGGCGGCCACGAAGGCGGGTACCTCGCGGGTTGCACGCGTCTCGCGCAGGGTGCACCACGACGGGCGGTAGTCCTCGATGCGGTGGTCCCACTCGTCGTACATGAAGACCTGCTCGCCCAGGTCCTCCTCGGGCTCCTCGCCCTCGCCCTGCGCCACGTCGGGGCCCGCGCCCTCGGGCGTCATGCCGCCCGCGGAATCGATCTCGTCCTCGCCCTCGGCGTCACTGCCGCGGCCGGACTCCTCCATATCGGCGTCGGACTCGCCCTTCTGGGCGGCGCCGTCCTCTTCCATCTGGCCCTCGGATACCTGCTGCGCCTGCATGACCTTGTCAGCGGCCTCCGCCGACTCGGCCTCGGCATCCTCGCCCTTATTGCCGTCCTTCTCCGCGTCGCCCTCGACGCCCTCGGCCTCGATCTGGTTCGGCGACATGCTCTCGGTCTGGACCAGCTCCTCCATGACCGGCGGCACGAAGGGCGGCATCTCCATGGGCTCGTACTCGTCGAGCGCGTTGATCTCGACGTCACCGGTGTCCTGCTCACCCTCCGCGTCATCGGGCCGCGTGGGCTTCTGCTGCTTGGCCTCGTCGGAGAACGGGTCGGTGATTCCGCGGCGGCCTGCCGCCATGACGTCGTCGATCATCGCGTAGATGTGCGCCGTGATGCGCGCCGTGTCGCCGACCGTCGTGCCCTCGTCCCCCACCTCGGCGAGCAGGGCGATGGCGCCCTCGCTGGCCTCGCGCACATGCGGCGCCATCGACTCGAACGGCGGGTCCCCCGCCATGGTCGAGACCATCAGGGCATCGATGACCTGGGCCACCTCGGGAAGGTCGGCCGGGCTGGTGCCGGTCTCCTCGCGCCGCGCCAGCGTCTGCTCCTGGATGAGGTCCATATCGCGGCGGATGCCCGGGTAGGCACGCCGGATGGTGGCCTCAATGCGCTGACCCTCAACGATGTTGAAGATGTCGCGGGCGAGAGCCGGCGACGGGAACATGGCGTAGAACTTGGTGAGGTCGCTCTCGCGCCTCCACGCCGCCTCCGCCGTGGGCGTGGGGAATGGGTTCTGCCTCGTGCTCAACGTGCCCCCAGTCCGTACTTCTCGTCGAGTTCCGCGACGGTCTCAGGGATCTCGTCGAGAGTGAAGCGGTAGGTGCCGAACTCGATGCGCGCCGCGCCATGGGCGGCTGCGACCTTGTAGGCGGTGAAGTTGCGTTCGTCGTCCTCGAAGAAGCGCATGTCAGCAGGCAGGATGATGTGGTCGGGGCCGAAGCGATCGACCGAGTCCATCTCATCGATTCCCCGCACGGCGACATCGCGGCCCGAAAGCGCGGTGGCATAGAGCTTGAGCACGCGGGCGACCTGCCGCAGGGCAAGCCCCTCGCGCAGCTCCTCCAGCACGTCGAGCGAGTACTTCGACCCCATGCGGAAGTAGCCGCGGCCCACTTCCCTGTTCTTCTCGAGCACGTCGAGCCCGCGGCGGGTCCACTCGGCAGCGCCGTCGTGCGACACGCGGTCCCCGTTCAGGAGGTCGAGCAGGGTGTTGGCTGCCTCGAGGGCGGCCTCGGGATCGGCCGCCGCCACGTGGCGCACCTCGCGCATGTAGCACTCCCGGTGCTTGGGGCGCAGCCGGGCGAGGATGGGCGGAAGGGCGGCCGCCAGCTCCTGAGCGTGCTTGCGCCGTCGCTCGTCGCGGCGGTCGCGGGCCGAGAGCAGCGACTTGAGCTCGGTCGCCCGCTGCTGCTTGGGCTCGATCTCACGCAGCTCGCGCTCCAGCCGCTCAAGCTCCGAGGCAAAGGCCTGGGTCTCGGCGTCGTCCGGCGCCCCGATTGTGGCGTCGGCGACGATCTCCACGTAGGCGTCGGCGATCGATGGATCCGGCGCGTGGTAGAGGTCGGGCAACTGCTTGGCCACTTCCACGCCGGACTTCCACCCCACGGCGGCGATGGCGCGGACCTGGCTGAGGTAGCGCTCCACGCCCGCATCGTCCTGCTGCTCGAACAGGCGCGGCAGCTGGCGTGCCACCTCAACGCCCAGCTGGTACTTCAGGTCGGAGATCTCCTGCACCAGCCGCAGGTAGTCATCACGCCGGTCCTCGGGCACGGACGCGAGCATGTCGCGCCCGACGTACATCCCGACGTTGCCGGCCCCACCGCCCTGAGTGCTCATGGAGCTAGAACTGCGTGGCCACGAGCTCGAGGATCGAGCGCTGCATCTCGAGGTCGTCCGTGATCGGCCGGCAGATCGTTGCCTCGCAGGCAGCCAGCGGCTCGACGCCGCCCTGGATGAGCTGACCGGCGTACACGAGCAGGCGGGTGGAGACACCCTCCTCGAGCCCGTGCGTGCGGAGGTTGCGCACCTTCTCGGCGATCTTCACGAGACGGGCGGCCGTGTCGGCGTCCACCCCGGACTCCTCCACGAGGATGGTCTCCTCGGCATCGGGAGCCGGGTAGTCGAAGTCGAGGGCAACGAAGCGCTGCTTGGTGGAGTGCTTCAGGTCCTTCAGCACCGACTGGTACCCCGGGTTGTACGAGATGACCAGCATGAAGTCGAGCGGAGCCTGCACGACCTCGCCCTTCTTCTCGAGGGGCAGGATGCGCCTGTCGTCGGTGAGCGGGTGGATGACCACGGTGGTGTCCTTGCGGGCCTCCACCACCTCGTCGAGGTAGGCGATACCGCCGGCCTTGACGGCCGTGGTGAGGGGGCCGTCCTGCCACACCGTCTCGTCACCGCGCAGGGTGTACTTGCCCACGAGGTCGGATGCCGTGAGGTCCTCGTGGCAACCCACCGTCACGAGCGTGCGCCCGAGCTTCCAGCTCATGTGCTCGACGAAGCGCGTCTTGCCGCACCCCGTCGGGCCCTTGAGCATCACCGGCAGGTGGGCCTCGTACGCGGCCGTGAACAACTCGACCTCGTTACCGAGTGGGAGGTAATAGGGCTCCGCCTCAAGGCGGAAGTCCTCCATACGCTGGGTCTCGACCGCCATCTGTCCGGTGCTCCTTCTTCGAGTTATTCGTTACGAAGTGGCCGGGAAGCCTACCCCATCACCCGGGTCCGACCGCGCCCTGCGGTGCCCATCCCGAAGGCCTAGCCTTATGGGGTTGGGGCGTCATCGGGCCCGGTTGGCCACATGCTCGGGAGATCAAGCTCGAACTCGCCGCCATCGGGGTAGTTCGTGGCGTACCACTGCGCGAAGTTCGGGATGGTGAAGCCGACCACGGCCCGACTCTGGGGCTCCACACGCACGAGGATTCCGCGCTCTTCGTCGAACACGGTCGCCGCCGGCACCGGGGCTCCGAAGGTGGCGGTGAAGGTGTCTGCCGCGGGGTCGTAGTTGTGGATCGACTCCGACGCGTTGCGGACGGCATTCTCCTCCGCGTAGTTCGGCCCCTCATCCTCGATCTGGTCGCTCATCAGCGCCTCCTCGATGACATATCCGGCCCATCCGGAAATGCGAGCCGGTCGGCTAATGTACCGCGTCCATCAGGGTTCTATGCCGCATTGCGGCGGGAGGTCAGGGATGCGCGGAGTCGACGCGACCCTCGAGGTTCTGAAGCGCGGGGGCGTGGACGCCATTTTCGGCATCCCCGGCGGTCCGCTCATCCCGCTCTTCGACGCGCTGTTCGACGATCCGGACATCCGGCTCTACCTCACGCGCCACGAGCAGGGTGCCGGCCACATGGCCGAGGGCTACTCGAAGGTCACCGGCCGCGTGGGTGTGTGCACCGCCACCTCCGGCCCGGGCGCCACCAACCTGGTCACGCCAATCGCCGATGCGTACATGGACTCCATCCCCATGATCGCCCTCACGGGCCAGGTGGGATCCACGAGGGTCGGTACCGACGCATTCCAGGAGGCCGACATCGTCGGCATCACGCTGCCGATCGTCAAGCACTCGTACCTCGTCACCGACGCCGCCGAACTCCCCACCGTGCTCACCGAGGCACTGTGGATCGCCCAGAGCGGCCGGCCCGGACCCGTGCTGGTGGATGTCTGCGTCGACCAGTGGGCCGTGGAAGTCGACGACTACACCGGCTCCTTCCCACCGCCGATGCCCGGCTACGACCCGCCGGCAAGCGGTGGACACCCCCGCCAGCTGGCTGCCGCGGCCCGCGCGCTGGCCGCGGCGAAGAAGCCCATGATCTACG
>JBIIQA010000129.1:0-4532 GCA_044342355.1 Miltoncostaeaceae bacterium
CTCCACCCACTCCAGCCGCCCCGGCTCCGCGCCAAGATCATCGGCGTAGCGCCGCACGCCGATGAGCGCCTCCTGCAGTGCCGCCTCTCCGGCCAGGAGGTCGTCGCGGGCAGCCGTCAGCGTGGGATCGAGCTCGGTGGCCTGCTCAATGGCACGCAGGGCCTTGCCGGTGGCCAGGAGCGCCCCGGCATCGCCCTCACCGTCGAGGAGATCGATGGCGGTGGCCACCGCCTCAGCCAGACGCTCCGCATGCGCAAGGCGGCCACGCTCCACCAGCAGAGCCTGCTCCTCCGCGAGATCGGGAGCGACCTCATCCACCTCGGCGACCAGTCGCTCGAGCTCGGCCCGCTCACGCCCGGCGCGCTCACGCCCCTCGCGCGCCTGTTCCATCTCGCGCGCAAGCACCCCGAGGCGTCTGCGCATCTGCGCCACCTGCTGGGCACGGGCGCTGATCGCCGGGCCCGCAAAGGCATCGAGGATCGCCAACTGGGCGACGGGCCCCACGAGGCGTCGCTGCTCGTGCTGGCCCGAGAAACGCACGAGCGCACCGACAAACGCGGCAACGCCGTCGCGCGACGCCACCTGGCCATCCACGAGGGCGCGGGCGCGCCCCTCGGCAGGCACCCGGCGGGCAACAACCACCTCGGTGTCATCGTCGGCCAGCTCCCGCACCTGCAGTGCGGGATCATCGGGGTCAAGGGCATCCCAGAAGCCCTCCGGGACCGCCACCGTCGCCTGCACCAGGGCGTGCCGTGCCCCTGGCCGCACCGCCTTGGGGTCGGCGGCCCCGCCGGCAAGCAGCCCGAGCGCCTGCGCCACCACGGTCTTGCCCGCCCCGGTCTCACCCGTGATGGCCGTGAGGCCAGCCACGGGCTCGATGTGGGCCCGCTCGATCACCACGAGGTCGCGGATCTCGATCTCACGGATCACGCCGGCCTCACCGCCCGAGTCATGCGCGCCCGAACTTCTCCCGGTACCGACGGAAGAAGGATGACTCGGGGAAGATGGCGAGGTGGACCTCCTCGCCTCCGAGGCCCACGGTGATGGACCGGCCGGGTGGCAGCGCCGCGATGCGCACGCCATCGGCCAGCACATCGCAATCGCCCACGATGGCCGAGTTGGTGACCGTGAGCGACTCGTCGGCCGCCAGCACCAGTGGCCGCGTGTCCAGATGGTGCGCGGCGATGAACGAGATGACGAAGCCCTTGACCCGCCAGGACACCGTGGGGCCCCCTGCGGCGAGGTTGTACGCGGTCGACCCCACCGGGGTGGAGCAGATGAGGCCATCACAACGGACGGTGGCCACGGGCTCACCGGACACTGAGTAGGAGAGATCAGCCAGACGGGAGTCCCCGCCGCGCAGGAAGGCCAGATCGTTGACGGCCTGCAAAGACCCCTCGCTCCACTCCGCGCGCAGGGACGGCAGGCCCAGGGTCACGTACCCGCCGCCGATCGCCCTCCGCACCCCCTGCTCGAGTGCCGCCTGCTCGATGGTGGCGAGAAAGCCCACGCGCCCATAGTTGACACCGAGGACCGGGGCGCCCGTCGTGGCCTCACGGGAGAGGGCGCGCAGGATGCTGCCGTCCCCGCCCAGAACGAGCACGAGATCTGTCCCGCCCGCACGGAGGTCCGTCGGCTCGATGATGGTGCGGCCTGCGAGGGCCGGATGCTTCGCGGCCTCTTCATCGGTGGCCACGACCTCAACGCCCTCCGAGTCGAGGATGGACAGCAGGGTGGGCATGACCCCCGCGGTTACCTCGGCGGCGCCATGGGTGAGGATGAGAACGCGTTCGGCGCGCACCCCGGCATCTTCCGAGATGGGTCGGTGCGGGGGCGTCATTCCATCCCCTCCGCCACGGCGGCCTGCACCATTGACTCAACGTCGGCGTGGGATCCATCGAGGCCGGGCCCGTGCACCAGCACGAACACCTCCCGGTTTCCCTTGGGGCCCGGGGTGCCGCTGTCAACGGCACCGGCGACGCTGCCGCCCGTGGCGGCAACGGCCGCGGCGACTCCCATCACGGCGCTGTGCCGCAGTGCGGGGTCGCGCACGACCCCGCCCGATCCGACGTTCTCCCTGCCCACCTCGAACTGTGGCTTGACCATCACAAGGGCACGGTACGCGGGGGCGAGGCACCGCGCCACCGCCGGCCATACGAGACCTGACGAGATGAAGGACACATCCATCACCGCGAGGTCCGGGATGCGGGGCAGCATCGAGGGCTCGAGGGCCCGTGCGTTGGTGCGATCGAGCACATGAACGCGCGGATCCTCGCGCAGTGACCACGCCAACTGGCCGTACCCGACGTCCACGGCGATGACCGAATCCGCGCCCCGGCGCAGCAGCACGTCGGTGAAGCCCCCTGTCGATGCGCCCACGTCGATCGCGTGCGTGCCCGCGACGTCCACCCCGAGGCGCGTGAGCGCGTGGTCGAGCTTGAGCCCGCCCCGCGATGCGAACTCGGGGCCCGCATCCACCTCGAGCTCAGCCGTGTCCGCCACCTGCTGGCCGGGCTTCACATCGCGGCGACCCTCCACGCGCACGCGACCGGCCATGACCGCGGCCTGGGCTCGCGCCCGGGAGGGAAACAGGCCGCGCTCCACAAGGGCGGCATCAAGTCGCTGGCGGGGCACCACCCGAATGGTAGCCGCGCCGGGGAGATACCCTGCGCACCCTTCGCGCAGGACAACGCGCGTCAGTGAATGGCGGGTACACCCAGCAGCGAGAGCGCGGCCTGGGCTGCGGCGGCCGGGGTGACGCCGGCTTCGGCCAGGAGGAGGTCGCGCCGTCCGTGCTGGATGAAGCGATCAGGAATGCCGATGCACGCAAGGGGCGTCGGGGAGTCGCCCAATGCCTCTCGCACCGCGCTCCCGAAGCCGCCCGCGAGTGCGTGGTCCTCGATCGTGACGATGACCTCGTGGGTCCGTGCGATCTCCTGAAGCAGTTCGACGTCGACCGGCTTCGCGAAGCGGGCATTCACGACCGTGGGTCGCACGCCGAGCGACTCCGAGACGATAACGGCGGCGGCGCGTGCCACCTGCACGCCATACCCGTACCCCACGAGCGCAACGCGCGCACCCTCCTCGAGCACCACGCCCTTCCCCACCTCGAGCAGCTCGGGGGGATCGGGCAGGGTGACGCCCGTGCCCGCACCGCGCGGATAGCGCAGCGCAGAGGGGCCGTCGATCCGCAGGGCGGTATGGAGCATGTGCACGAGCTCGGCCTCATCCATGGGCGCCATCACGACCATGCCGGGGATCGGGCGGAGATATGCGATGTCGAACACGCCATGGTGCGTGGGCCCGTCATCGCCCACCAGGCCGCCCCGGTCAATGGCGAACACCACGGGGAGCCCCTGCAGTGCGATGTCGTGGACGATCGGATCGAATGCCCGCTGCAGGAATGTGGAGTACATGGCACACACCGGGCGGTAGCCGGCGATGGCAAGCCCGCCCGCGAACACCACTCCGTGCTGCTCGGCGATACCCACGTCGTACGTGCGCTCCGGAAAGCGCTGGAACATGTGGTTCATGCCGGTGCCCTTGGGCATGGCCGCAGTGATGCCCACTACGCGCGGGTCCTGCTCGGCCTCCCGCACGAGGGCGGTGCCGAACACCTCGGTGTATGCGGGCGGGCCAGGCGTCGCGGGCTTCGCGGAGCGGCCGCTCTCCACGGCGAACGGTCCCGAGCCATGCATCGACTCACCGTCCTCCTCGGCCGGGCCGTAGCCGCGCCCCTTATCGGTGTGCACGTGCAGGAGTACCGGTCGGTCGCTGTCGGCGGTGCGCTGCAGGGCGCGCCGCACCGCGGTGATGTCGTGTCCATCAATGGGTCCGATGTAGGCAAAGCCGAGCGCCTCGAACAATTGTCCGGGCACGAACAGTGCCTTTGTGGCACTGGAGAGCGACTGCCCGAGGTCGTTTATGCCCGGTATGAGCCCGAGCCCCCGCTCGATCTCGTGACGTACCTTCGTGAGCGTCGGATCGAGCCGGGCCTTCTGCAGCGCACCGGCAATCGCGCCCACGTTCTGCGAGATGCTCATGCCGTTGTCGTTGAGGACCACCGTGATGGGCGATTTCAGATCGCCGGCATGGTTAAGCGCCTCGTATGCCATACCGCCGGTCATCGCGCCGTCGCCGATGACGGCGACCACGCGGCGGTCACGCCGACCGCTCACGCGCATGGCCTCCGCGAGGCCCACGGCGTACGAGATGCTCGTGCTGGCGTGACCGGCGCCCATGACGTCGTGCGCGCTCTCCTCGCGGCGCAGGAAGCCCGACATCCCCTCGTACTGGCGCAGGGTGGAGAACTCGCCGAGGCGGCCGGTCAGAAGCTTGTGGCCGTAGGCCTGGTGCCCCACGTCCCACAGGATGCGGTCACGCGGGCTCTCGAGCTCGGAGTGCAGTGCGATGCTGAGCTCCACGGTGCCGAGGCTCGACCCGAGGTGTCCCCCGGTCTGCGCGACCGTGTCGATGATGGCGGCACGCATCTCCCCTGCGAGGGCACGGAGCTGCGCGTCATCCATGTCGCG
>JBIIQA010000130.1:0-4526 GCA_044342355.1 Miltoncostaeaceae bacterium
ACGCTGTCGGGTCCTGGTCCGTTCACCGTGTTCGCTCCCACAGATCAGGCCTTCGAGGCCCGAGCTGCCGATTTGGGCGTTCCTCTGGAAGACGTGCTGCAGGGCTTGATCGCCGATCCCGCGCTGCTTGCCGACCTACTCCGCTACCACGTGGTGCCAGGCAAACTCCCCGCGGCGGACGTGGTGGCCCTCGACGGCCAGCGGGTGGAGACCCTGTCGGGTGAGAAATGGACCGTGCGCGTTGATGGCGAGAACGTCACCATCGGGGATGGCTTCGGCCAAGACATCAACGTCATCGACGTTGACATCGCTGCCTCCAACGGTGTGATCCACGCTGTCGACAACGTGCTTGACGGGGCGTTGCCCGGTCGCAGCAGCGGTGACGCGGTATCGACGACCACAACCGCGAAAGCCACCCCGTACACCGACACCTTTGACGGGGCAGCCGACAAGACCGTCGTCGCTAATCTCGCCGCCGCTGGCAACTTCACCGTGCTGACACGGCTGTTGAAAGCTGCAGGGCTCACGAAAACGCTGTCGGGTCCTGGTCCGTTCACCGTGTTCGCTCCCACAGATCAGGCCTTCGAGGCCGAAGCTGCCGACCTGGGCGTTCCTCTGGAAGACGCGCTGCAGCTATTGATCGCCAATCCCGCGCTGCTGACCGACGTACTCCGCTACCACGTCGTGCCAGGCAAACTCCCCGCGGCGGACGTGGTGGCCCTCGACGGCCAGCGGGTGGAGACCCTGTCGGGTGAGAAATGGACCGTGCTCGTTGATGGCGAGAACGTCAGCATCAGGGACGGCTACCGCCAGGACATCAACGTCATCGACGTTGATGTCGCTGCCTCCAACGGCGTGATCCACGTCGTCGACAGGATGTTCGACGGGGCTATGCCCGAGTCCAAGTAACAGCGTCGGACTCGCCCTCGGATGATCTGACACGGGTAGCGCAGGAAGGGGGGCCGACGGTGCGTGCGGAACAGGCAACGGTCGTCACCACGTTCGACCCATGACCTGACCGTCTGACGGTTGACGACGACGCTCTCGATCCCCGGCCCGATCCTCGACAGGGATATCGGGATCCTCAGGTGAAGTACCCCCAGCGGGATTCGAACCCGCGCTACCGCCGTGAAAGGGCGGCGTCCTGGACCACTAGACGATGGGGGCCCGAGCGCGGGAGGCTACCGATCCCCTGCGGGGTCAGGCGGCCTGAACACCGTGTTCGTGCTCCGCGTCGACCGGCGGCCGGCATACCGGGCAGGGAGCCCAGTGCGATGACAGGTACCGCCACGGCCCGTGGATGGTGTCGCGCACACCCGGATCCCCGCGGTGCGGTGCATCGGGGCAGTCGAGACGGTGATAGACGCCGAAGCCACCCTTGCTGAAGTGGCCGACGACGCCCTCGGTTGCCACGCGATCGCGCGGCGCATGCTTCGTACTCATGTACGTCCCTCCTCATGAGGAACCGGGCATCCCATGCCCGTTCGGTTCATCTCTCTCGTGGATGAAGGTATCACCGCTCCGGCATTCGCCGCCAATGGGTGCGTTCCCTCGCCGGTGTCACGAACGGCGTCGCGCGGCGACCACGGACTGAAGGCGATTGTGCGCCTCACTCGTGCCGGCCTCGATCCCGTTCATCACCTGGGCATCGCGCCCCTCGGCCGACGGATGCACGACGTCCACCACCAGCAGCGTGCGCCCGTCGCCGAGGTCGTCGAGGCGAAACGACTCGGTCACGGCGGCGTCGGGGAACGGATCGAATACGAAGGTCTGCTGCATATGGACAGGTGCATCCACCCGCAGGTAGCGGCCGCTGAACCCGAACACGGCACCGTTGCCGCCCGCAAGCTCGAAGCGCCAGGCACCGCCCGTGCGCACATCCATCTCGACGACCCGGGGGTGGTGATGCGCGGGGGCCCACCATTCGGGAATGCCGGCTGGATCGGTGAGGGCCGCCCACAGTTCGGTGGGGGTCGCGTCGAAGGTCCGCTCGAGGCGAAGGGCGCAGTCACCCACCTCGGTCAGCGTGGTGGCCATCCTCAGTCGGCCAGCAGCTTCACGAGAATCAGCCCGTCGAGTTCATCTGCCGCCCGATCGACCTGGAACTGGTTGCGGAAGAGCGCCACATGCTCGCCGCTCGCGCGCTCGAGCACCTCGACGCCACGGGCGCGCAGCATTGCGGCCCCTGCGGCATCGGTCTCGCGCGGGATGAAGTGCATGGGGGGATCGACGTCGATGGGTGCGCCGAACTCGCCCTCGAGCCGCGCGCGCGCGACCTCGATCTGCATCGGGCCCACCGCCGCGAGCATCGGCGCCTGGTCGCCCTGGTCGGGGTGGCGGAGCACCTGCACCACGCCCTCTTCGTCGAGTTCGCGCATACCCCGCTGGAACTGCTTGTACCTCGTGGTGTCGCGGTTGCGGGCGCGTGCGAAGTGCTCAGGGGCGAACCTGGGCATGGGCGCGAGGTGCACCGGGTCGCCCTCGTGGAGGACGTCGCCGGGGCGCAGATCACCCGCATTGACGAGGCCGATGATGTCACCGGGGAATGCCTCGTCGACGACCAGCCGCTCCTGGCCGAACGGCTGATGCGCATGGCTCATGCGGATGGGCTTTCCGGTGCGCACGAGATCGGCAGTGGCACCCCGTTCGAACCGGCCCGCGCACACGCGCACGTAGGCGATGCGATCGCGGTGCCGCGGATCGGTGTTGGCCTGCACCTTGAAGACGAGGCCCATGAACGGACCATCCACATCGCGCGCAGGTCCCTCGACCGGCAGCCACGGCGCGGGGGGCGGGCCGAGGTCCTCGACCGCGGCGAGAAGTTCCGCCACCCCGCAGTTGGCGAGCGCGGACCCCACGAAGAGCGGCGTCGTCAATCCCTCGCGGAACGTCGCGTCATCGTGATCGGCACCGACCCCCTCAAGCAGGTCGAGTTCGAACTGCAGGACGTCGCGGGCGCCGGGCGGGATGCCCTCCTGGCCGGCGACGGGGATGAACGCACCGCTTCGCCGGTCCACGATTCCCGCGAAGCGCCCCTCGTCGAGCACCGGCCATGTGACCGGCGTCGGGATCACACCGATCTCTGACTCGATCTCATCCATCAGCTCGAGCATCCCGCGCGACGGGCGGTCGAGCTTGTTGATGAACGTGATGATGGGCGTGCCCCGCTGGCGGCACACCCGGAAGAGCTTGAGTGTCTGCGGCTCGAGGCCCTTGGCGGCGTCGACCACCATCACGGCGGTGTCGGCGGCGGTGAGCACCCGGTAGGTGTCTTCCGAGAAGTCACGGTGGCCCGGCGTGTCGAGGAGGTTCAGCACCATTCCGCGGTGGGCGAAGCGCAGCGCGGCGGAGGTCACCGAGATGCCGCGCTCGCGTTCGATCTCCATCCAGTCCGAGCGGGCGTGGGCCCTCCCCTGCTTGGCGCGCACCGCCCCTGCCTCCACGATGGCACCGCCGAAGAGCAGAAGGCGCTCCGTCAGGGTCGTCTTCCCGGCGTCGGGGTGCGAGATGATCGCGAAGGTGCGCCGCCGGGCGGCCTCCGCCTCCACGGCCGGGTCAGCCATGCGCGTGGGGCCCCCGCGCCGTGGCACCGTGGACGCGCAGCGACGGGTGCGGCACCCCGGCGTGCCGGGGCATGAGCGCGAGCGCCGCGCGCGGGGCCCGGCGCGGGGCCATGTGGATGTCGGGGTGGGGTTCCGTGGCCGCAGCCTAACCGTGCCGGGCCCGTCACCGTTCAGGCCGGTCGGGCCTGCGTCACGGCCTAGGGTTACGGCATGGAGATGACAGGCACGCGTGCGCTCGTCGTAGGGGCAACAGGTGGTTTCGGGGCGGAGCTGGCGAGGTCGTTGGCCGCGACAGGGGCAGCGCTGGCGGTGCATGGGCGCGACGTCGGTCGCCTTGACGCGATCGCCGCGGAGACCGGTGCCACCGCGATCGCCGGCGATCTCACCGCCCTGGGCATCCCGCGCGATGTCGTCGACCGCGCCGCAGAGGCACTCGGCGGTCTCGACATCGTGATCATGTCCGCAGGCGTCGTGGCCTTCGGCCCCGTGGCCGACCTCGACGAGGACGTGCTGCGGAGCCTGATCGACATCGACCTCATCGCACCGATCCTCGTGGCGCAGGCTGCCAGCCGGCACGTGGGGGCGGGCGGCGTCATCGCCAACATCTCGGCCGTCGTTGCCGACCAGCCCATGGCGGGCCTCGCCGCGTACTCGGCGGCCAAGGCCGGTCTCACCGCATTCGACGTGGCATTCCGCCGCGAGATGCGACGGGCGAAGGTGCGGGTCATCGATGCCCGCCCCCCTCACATGGAAACCGACCTCGCCACCCGGCCGCTCGCCGGTGAGGCACCCGGCCTGGCGCAGGGGCGCGATCCGCGGGAGGTCGCCGACGAACTTGTGGCCGTCATCGCGGAGTCCCACGCACCCCCCGACTGGATCACCTGACTGCTAAGGTCCCCGCGCCCGTTGGGGCGGTTAGCTCAGCTGGTAGAGCACCTGCTTTACACGCAGGGGGTCGGCGGT
>JBIIQA010000131.1:0-4488 GCA_044342355.1 Miltoncostaeaceae bacterium
TATGTCGGCTTCCGGCTCCCCGATGTCTTCGTGGTGGGGTACGGGCTCGATGCCGGGGAGCGCTACCGCGAGCTTCCGTACATCGCCGAACTGCCGGGGTAGTTCCGCCGCGCACCGCACTGACGGCATCTGCACAGGTCGCTGCTACCCTCGGCGACGTCACCGAGCGGGAGCAGACCGCTGAGCAGGTTCTTCAAGAGCGCCGCATTTCCCATCCTGATCGTCGTCCTCCTGGCCTTCGTGGCCCAGAGGCTCGTGACGTCGAGTGCGGAGCCGTCCCAGCAGCCCACCTTCACCGCGTTCCAGAAGGAACTGTCGGGCGGCAAGGTGTCTGCGGTCACCATGCAGACGAAGAAGCAGGAACTCGACGTCACGCTGAAGGACGGCACGACGTACGTCACGGGATATCCCGACAACTACGGCGCCCAGGTCACCGAGGCCATCGACACGGCCAAGGTGCCGTTCATCGTCGAGGGCCGGGGCGGGTCGGCCTGGTGGGGCTTCCTCCTCACCCTCGCGCCGTTCCTGCTGTTCTTCGTCTTCTGGATCTTCCTGATGAACCAGATGCAGGGCGGCGGCTCGAAGGTGATGAGCTTCGGCAAGAGCCGTGCGAAGCGCATGGCCGTGGACCAGCCCAAGACCACGTTCCGCGATGTGGCCGGGGCGGATGAGGCCGTTGAGGAACTCGAGGAGATCAAGGAGTTCCTCGAGAACCCGAAGCGCTTCCAGGCGCTGGGCGCGCGCATCCCCAAGGGCGTCCTCCTGTTCGGGCCCCCGGGTACCGGCAAGACCCTTCTTGCCCGGGCCGTCGCCGGCGAGGCGGGGGTGCCGTTCTTCTCGATCTCGGGATCCGACTTCGTCGAGATGTTCGTGGGCGTGGGCGCCAGCCGCGTGCGCGACCTGTTCGAGCAGGCCAAGCAGAACTCGCCGTGCATCATCTTCATGGACGAGATCGACGCCGTGGGCCGTCACCGCGGAGCCGGACTCGGCGGTGGCCACGACGAGCGCGAGCAGACGCTGAATCAGTTGCTCGTCGAGATGGACGGCTTCGAGGCCAAGGACAACATCATCCTCATCGCGGCCACCAACCGTCCCGACGTCCTCGACCCGGCACTGCTCCGGCCGGGGCGCTTCGACCGTCAGATCATGGTTGACCGCCCCGATCGCGCGGGTCGCGCCGAGATCCTCCGCGTGCACACCCGCGGGAAGCCCATCGCCAAGGACATCGACCTCGACACCCTCGCGGGTCAGACGCCGGGCTTCACCGGCGCGGACCTCGCGAACCTGGTGAACGAGTCGGCGCTCCTCGCCGCGCGCAAGGGCAACAAGGTCGTCGATGCCCAGGATCTCGAGGAGGGCATCCTCCGCGTCATCGCCGGGCCCGAGAAGAAGAACCGACTGCTCTCGGGCAAGGAGCGCATGGTCACGGCCTACCACGAGATGGGCCACGCCATCGTGGGCCACTTCCTGCCGAACGCCGACCCCGTGCACAAGATCTCCATCGTCAGCCGCGGGCAGGCTCTCGGCTACACGATCTCCATGCCCGCGGAGGACAAGTTCCTCGTCACCCGCGCGCAACTCGAGGACACCATGGCCATGACCCTCGGCGGACGTGCCGCCGAGGAGATCGTCTTCTCCGAAATCACCACCGGTGCCGCCAACGACCTCGAGAAGATCACGGCGACGGCAAAGCAGATGACCATGCGTTTCGGCATGAGCGAGAAGCTCGGCCCCCGCGTGCTCGGCCACAGTCAGGGCGCGCCGTTCCTCGGTCGCGACATGCACTCGGAGCCCGACTACTCAGACGACATCGCCCGTCAGATCGACGCCGAGATCCGCCGCATCATCGAGGACGCCTACCAGCGCGCGAAGGACATCCTCTCCGAGCACCGCCACGATCTCGAGAACATCACGCAGATCCTCCTGCGACGCGAGACCATTGACCGGGAGGAGTTCCTTCGGCTCCTCGAGGGCGAGCACGAGGCCGACGTCTTCCGCGTCAAGGATGAGCGCGCCCGCCAGAAGGCCGCCGAGGCAGAGCGCGAGTCGGACGAGGCCGAGGCATCGGCCCGCCGTTCGCCGCTGCCGCCCCCTGCGCCGGGTGGCGCGCCGGGCACCGCCGGCGCCTAGGGGCCTCTGGGGAACCCCCGGGCGTTCCGGGGGCACGGGCTCCACCCTCCCGCCCCGGGACAGATGCGCTTCCGCGGGGGCCGGCGGGGTACCCTGCGCGCATCTCCGATTTGCCGCTCACCTGGATTGACGCCCCGTGCGTCATGGGCATCGTCAACGTGACGCCCGACTCGTTCAGTGATGGCGGCGTGATCCCCGATCCCCGAGCGGCCGTGAGGGTCGTGCGCGCGATGGCCGCAGCCGGGGCGGCGATCTGCGATGTGGGTGCCGAGAGCACGCGGCCCGGTGCGCAGCCGGTGCCCGAGCACGAGGAGATCGCACGCATCGGGCCCGTGTGTGAGGCGCTCGCCGCGGGCGCACCCGGCGTGCGGTTGTCCGTGGACACCCGCAGGGCCACGGTGGCCGCGCTGGCCATCGACTCCGGCGCGGTGCTCGTGAATGACGTCTCGGCCGGGGCTGATCCGGCGATGCTGCCACTCGTGGCCGATCGCGGGGTGGGCATCTGCCTCATGCACATGCATGGCGAGCCGCTGACCATGCAGGACCATCCCCGGTACGGCGACGTGCTGTCCGAGGTCCTGGCCTTCCTCACGGCCCGCATGGACGCTGCGGTGGCCGCGGGGGTCCCGGAGGGCCACATCGTGCTCGACCCGGGTATCGGATTCGGCAAGTCGGTCGAGCACAACCTCACGCTCCTCCGGGGACTGCCGTCGATCGTCGCGCTGGGGCGGCCCGTGCTGGTGGGCGTCTCGCGCAAGGGCATCATCGGCGCCCTCACCGGCCGCGACGTGCCGGGGCGCATGGCCGGATCGATCGGCGGTGCCATCGCCGCCGCCGCCGCCGGTGCGGCGATCGTGAGGGTGCATGATGTACCCGAGACCGTGGACGCCCTCCGGGTGTTCACCGAGATCCATGGGGGAGGGGTATGAGCGACGTCGTGGTGCGCATACGCGGACTTGAGGTGGGTGGACGCCACGGGGTTCACGATGCCGAGCGCGTGCTCGGCCAGCGCTTCGTGGTGGACATCGACATGGTGCTGGCGGATGACCGGGCGTCACACAGCGACGACCTCGCGCACACGGTCGACTATGCCCTCATCAGTGACGAGGTCGCCGGCATCGTCGCCGGCGAACCGGTGGCACTGCTCGAACGGCTGTGCCGGATGATCGCCGACCGCGTGCTCGCCGAGCCCATCGTGCAGGCCGTCACCGTCACCGTGGCCAAGCCGCACGTGGCCATCTCCCATGTTCTCGATGACGTCTCGGTCAGCCTCCACCTGGAGCGCGACGGGTCATGAGCATCATGTGGCTCGGTCTGGGGTCGAACCTGGGCGAGCGCGCCGATGCACTGCGCTGGGCACTCGACGAACTCAGCATCCGCGGCCTGATCGTGCAGGCCGTGAGCGGCGCGTACGAGACCGCACCGCAGGGCGTGGAGGATCAGCCCGAGTTCCTCAACGCCGCCTGCCGGGTGTCGACGGGTCTCGGCCCCCGCGACACCCTGCGCGTGGCCAAGGAGATCGAGGCCGATGCGGGCCGCGTCGACGGTCCCCGCTGGGGACCACGCCCCCTCGACATCGACATCCTCCTGTGGGATGGCGGCGCATGGGACGATGCCGACCTCCAGATCCCGCATCCACGCCTTCACGAGCGGCGCTTCGCCCTTCAGCCTCTCATCGAGGTCGAGCCCCTCATCGTGCTTCCCGACGGCCGCGCCGCGTCGGACCTCCTCGCCGCCATCCCCGCGCACGAGCAGCCCGTGCGCCGCATCGGCGACCTGGCCTGAGGTCGCGCAGGGACCGGGGGGCGGGGTATGCCCCAGGCGATAACCGCAGCACTGCGGCAGGGCCCGGACTGCGCCTGGCGACAACTCGCCGACGCCGGCAGCGGGCCTGCGGCCCGCTGATTCGGCCCGGCTGCGGTAGTCGCCAGGCGCAGTCCGGTCCCTCCCGCCTGTCGCGCCTTTTCGCCAGGGGCATACCCCGCCCCCCCGGTCCGACCCGGCGCGGCGCCCGGGGCAGCCGGTGGGGCGGGCGGGTCTATGATTCCCGGCCCATGTCGCACACCGATGAACTGGACGAGTACGACGCCGAGCTCGAACTCCGGCTGAAGCGCGAGTACGCGGATGTGTTTCCGCTGTTCCGCTACTGCGTGCTCACGCAGGAGGCGACCTACCTGTGCAACCGGCTCGAGCGCGCGTACGAGCCCCAGGCGGCGTATCCGTCGTTCCACGTGGTGATGGAAGACGTGTGGGTGTGGGACAAGAACCGGCCCACGCGCATCATCCCCCGGGTGGAGATCCACACCACGCAGGACGTCACGGTGGAGGTGCTGCGCGCGGATGATGACCCCGCGGACG
>JBIIQA010000132.1:0-4462 GCA_044342355.1 Miltoncostaeaceae bacterium
CCTTCACGTCGTCGCGCGTGGTGACCTGATCGGCCATGTACGCGTCCGTCATCCGCACGGCTCCGAGCGGGCGGCTGACGGAGTCCGTGAGCAGGCGGTCGCTGACGCGGCCCACCTGGATGCTGCCACCGCCGAGTTCGGCAACCAGGCCGTCGGTGAGGGTGGTGCCGTTCACGGCCCCGAGATAG
This sequence comes from Miltoncostaeaceae bacterium, assembly GCA_044342355.1. GTDB lineage: Bacteria > Actinomycetota > Thermoleophilia > Miltoncostaeales > Miltoncostaeaceae > SYFI01. The sequence continues at coordinate 189 of JBIIQA010000132.1, forward strand.
CCGTAGCGGGCCTCTTCATCGCCGGACACGACCCGTGCGGGAATGCCGGCATCGACAATGGCGGCGAGCACCTCATCGCCGTTGGGGGCATCACGGATCGCACTTGTCGCAATGGCCCGCACGTCATCGATGCCCGAGCCACGGCAGAAGCCGGCGAACAACCGGGCCACCCGCGCGGCGCGGTCGATTGCCTCAGGGGAGATCGGGTCGCCCGGAGGTGTCCCCTCGGTCAGGCGCACCACCTCGCGCACCTCGTCCACCAGGCGGAACGGGCCGCCCGGCCGGTATTCGAACACCACGAGCCGGAAGGTGTTGGACCCGAGGTCGACGACCGCGAGGCGACGCTCGCCGCCAACCGCCGCCGGGGAGCGCGATACCCTAGGACTCATGTCCACCGGTCCGCTCAAGCCCCCATCCGTGGGCGAATCGGGCGAGGCGCTTGCGCCCATCGCCCCGCAGCATCTGGCGTGGCCAACCCATTTTGACACCGCCGCCGACGTGGAGGAGGCCTGGGCCCGGTCGCTCGCCGCGCGCCCGGCGCCCGACCGCCGCACCCTCGAGCGCGCGGATGCCTTCGCACGCGATCGCCATTCCGGCCAGATGCGCCGTGGAAGTGCAACGCCGTACTGGCTGCACCCCGTGCGTGTGGCCATGGGCCTCATGCAGTGGGGCATCACCGATCGCGATGTGCTCGTCGCCGCTCTCCTGCACGACGTGGTGGAGGACACGGTCACCACCCCCGAGGACGTACGTGGCGCCTTCGGTGCCCGCGCCGAGAACCTGGTGGTGTGGCTCACCGCGCCCGACGGCCGAATGGGCGACGCCGTGCATAGCTATTACCGCCGTCTCCTCGAGCAGGGGCCCCCCGATGCGCACCTGATCAAGATCGCAGATCGGTCGGACAACCTCCGCAGTATTCAGGCACTCGTCATGCGCACCGGTGACGAGCATCGCCGGTGGGCGGCGGCGTACCTCAACCGCACGCAATGGCAGGTGCTTCCGCTGGTGGCCGGGGCCCCGTCCCGGGCACGCGTGGCATTGGTGACCGCCATGGCCGACCTGGCCCCCATGGTCGAGCCCAGTGGCTTCACCGAGTCCTAACGGGAGCGCCACACAGCCGACACGCTCCCGTAGTTGCATGCGGGGCAGATGAGGTGGATCGGCGGCGCTCATCGCTGCCGAGCAGTTCGCTCCAGGTTCGGGGGGCGTCAGATGCCGGGGCAGGGCTCCGCCCCAGGCATCGGCGCCCCCCGTTGCACGCCCGGGTCAGATCTCCCGGTCAGTGGCCGGGAAGCGTGATCTCGGCGAGGTAGGGCGGCGCCGCGAGGGGTGCGATGCCCAGTCGCCCGGCGGCGAGATCAATGAGGGCCTCGCCTGCGACCTCACGTCGCCAACCGCGGCCGAGCGGGTGCGTGGTCGTGTCCGTGCCCGTCAGCACGGCCCCGAGGAAGCCGTCCACGTCATCGCGCGTGGCGACGAGCGCCGGCGCAAGGTCAACGGCTGCCGATCTGGCCGTCAGCACGATCTGTGCGAGCGGTGTGAGGGTCTCGAGGCGGGCCTGCACGGCGGGCGGGGGCGGCGGCCCGAGGGCGATCGGGGGATCGCCGGCAGCCTCATTCATCGCGTTGATGAGGGCATGGGCCTCGCCCTCCCGCATGGCTGAGGGAACACCGCGTTCCGCGAGGAGGGCGGAGGAATTCTTCGGCCGCCTGCGGGCAACCTCGATGAGCGTGCGATCAGGGAGCAGCCAGCCGGTGGGCCGGTCGCGACGACGCGCCTCGGTCTCCCGCCATGCCGCCGCGCGCCTCAGAACTGCGCGCTCCGCGGGCTGCAGTCGCCCCTGACCCTTCACCTTGCGCCACGACTCCCATGGGTCCGGCGCCACGCGGGCATCTGGTCCGTAGCGGCGCTCGTGCTCCTCGAGTACCCACGCCACCCGGCCCAGGGAATCGGCGCGCTCCATGAGCTCATCCACGAGGTGGAAAAGATATGCGACGTCGGCGGCGGCATATTCAAGCTGGGCTGCCGTGAGTGGGCGCCGCGACCAGTCGGAGTAGCCCTCCGTCTTGGCCACCTTGACGTCGATGACGCGTCCGAGCAGCGCGCCAAGGCTCTGCCCCGCCCCCATGCCGACGAACCCGGCGATGAGCTGGGAGTCGAGGAGGTTGGCGGGCCGCACGCCGAACCCGAGGGCGAAGAGGGTGAGGTCGGCGCTCGGCGCATGCATCACCACCTCCACGTCGGGGTCGGCGAGCAGCGCGGCGACATCGTCGAGGGCGCCGCCCTCGATGGGATCGACGAGCGCGATCTCATCTGCGGTGGCCACCTGCGCGAGGCAGGGGATGGGCGCATACGTGCGTTCCCAGAGAAACTCCACGTCAAGGGCCATCCGGCCGGCCGCCCTCACGCGTTCCGCGAGGGAGGAAACGGCCTCGGGGCTGGTCAGCATGCTGGTCTTGGTGCTCACGAGGCCTAACATTAGGCGTCGTGCAGGCATCAGGGCTCACCAAGTCGTTCGGTCCGCGCACCCTCTTCTCCGGAGTCTCGTTCAGGCTCGGTCCCGGCGACCGCCTGGCGGTGGCGGGGCGGAACGGTGTGGGCAAGACGACGTTGCTCAGAATCCTCGCCGGGCTCGAGGAGGCGGACTCCGGTTCCGTCTCCATCCCGCGCGGGGACCGCATCGCCCTGCACGACCAGCGGCCCGACGTGGGCGCCGCGGGCACCGTGCGCGAATACATCGAGCAGGGCCTCGCGCACGCCCACGATGCCGAGGCGCGCATGGCCGACCTCGAGTCGCGCATGGCATCGGGCGACCACGGCCCGGACACCATGGCGGCGTATGAACGGGCTCAGGCGGACCTGGAGGCGGCGGGCGGATATCACTGGCGCGCATGGGTGGAGCGGGTGACGCGCGGCCTCGGTCTGCGCGAGGACCACCTCGACCGGCCGCTTTCGAGTCTTTCGGGTGGGGAGCTCACGCGCGCGTCGCTGGCCCGGGCGCTTGCGGGCCGCCCCCAGGTCCTGCTGCTCGACGAGCCCACCAACCACCTCGATCTCGCCGCGATGGAGTGGCTCGAGGGCGCCGTACGCGATCTCGCCGCGGCTGTGGTGATCGTGTCGCACGATCGCTGGTTCCTCGAATCCACGGCCACGGCAGTGCTGGACATCGGGCAGGGGCGCGCGCGGCTGTGGCCCATGGGGTACTCGGCGTTCCGTCGTGCGCGGGCCGAGGACGACGCGCAGCAGGCGGTCCTTGCCCAGCGGCGTCGTGAGGAGATGGAGCGACTCGACCGGTTCGTCACGCGTTGGCGCGCAGGTACCCGGGCGCGTCAGGCCAAGTCGCGCGCAAAGCGTCTCGAGCGCATGACGCCGATCGAGGCGCCCACCCGGGAGAAGGCGCTCTCATTCGGGTTCCCGAAGACGGACCGGCCCGGGCGCGTGGTGCTCGAGGCCGATGGCCTCCGCGTGGGCGTGGCGGACCGCACCCTCGTCGATGATGCCGGCTTCACGATCGAGCGCGGCCAGCGCGTGGCGGTGGTGGGCCCGAATGGCGCGGGCAAGACGACCCTCGTCGAGACGCTTCTCGGGCGACGCGAGGCGGCCGCCGGTCGGGTGAGCATCGGCCACAAGGTGCTGGCGTCCTATTTCAGCCAGCACGCACGCGAGTACGACGAGCGACGGACGCTGACGGAGACCGTCAAGGCGGGGACGTCGCTCACGGAGACGGAGGCCCGCAAGCTGCTCGGCCGGTTCCTGTTCACCGGGGAGCTGGCGGAGCGCACGGTCGAGGGTCTGTCCGGGGGAGAGAGGCGCCGCCTGAGCCTCGTGGCCCTCGTCGCCGAAGGGGGAAATCTGCTCGTGCTCGACGAGCCGACGAACCATCTCGACATCGAGAGCCGGGAGGCGCTCGAAGATGCCCTCACCGCCTATGACGGCACCGTGATCCTCGTGTCGCATGATCGAGCGCTGATCGATGTCGTCGCCACGCACACCCTCTCGCTCGAGGATGGCACGGCGGTCATGCGCGCCGGGGGGTACGCCGACCTGCTCGCCCTCCAGGAGGAGGCCGGGGATGCCGCGCCACCGGCCCCGGTGCAGGCCCCTCCCCGCGTCGCGCCCGGGCGCTCGGGTCCGCGCACGTCCAATGGCCGGCTCGCGCGGGAGGTGTCGAAGATCGAGTCACGCATCGCGCGTATCGAGTCGGACATCGCCGCGGTCGAGTCGGATGTGGCGCAGGCCGGCGCCACCGGCGATGTCGACCGCGTGACAGAACT
>JBIIQA010000133.1:0-4367 GCA_044342355.1 Miltoncostaeaceae bacterium
CTGCTGGATGTGCGCGCCGAGATGTCCGGAGGCCAGCAGTCCACCCTCATCCTCACCGCGCCGGCCGTTGCCGCGGGCGCCGCGGCAGCAACGACGGAGACCCAGGTCATGGGACAAGGCGGCGCGAACGGCCGCGGCTCAGGCCGCGGCGGAACGAAGAAGAAGGCCGGCAACCGGCGGGCCATGTGGGGCATCATCGCTGTGATCGTGGCCGCACTCGCCGTGGCACTGGCACTTGGCCTCACCCGGGGCGGTTCGGACATGATCGCGGTGCCCGACGTCGCCGGCTTCGATGCGCCCGCCGCCAGCCGCGCCATCGCCGATGCGGGACTCACGCCCACGCAGCGTGAGCAGGCAAGCGACTCCGTGCAGATCGGCGTGGTCATCGGCACGCAGCCGGAGGCCGGGACCGAGGTGGCCATGGATTCCACCGTGACCATCCTCGTGTCATCCGGGCCCGCCGAGGTCACCGTGCCGAACATGGTGGGCAAGACGCTCGAGGAGGCACAGGCCGCGCTCGAACAGGCCGGCTTCGTGGTGACGACGCGGGAGGTCGACTCCGACAAGGAAATCGGCACCGTCGTGCGTCAGGCACCGGGGGCCGGAACCCGGGCGGGCTCGGGCGACACCGTCACGCTGTTCGTGAGCAAGGGCATCACCAAGGTCACTGTGCCCGACGTCACGGGCAACGACGTGAGCAGCGCGCGCAGCGAGATCACGGGCGCGGGCCTGACGGTGGGGAGCGTGTCGGAGGACGACGGCAGCTCCGGACAGACCCCCGGCACGGTCGTGGGGCAGGACCCGACCGGCGGCAGTTCCGTCGCGAAGGGGTCCTCCGTTGACCTCATCATCGCGGCGGACGGCGGATCAAGCGTGCCCGACGTCACGGGCAGCGACCAGTCGACGGCCAGGTCGAAGCTCGAGAGCCTCGGGTTCAACGTGAACTCCTCGGGAGCCGAGAGCACCCAGCCGGAGGGCACGGTCATCGACCAGGACCCGCAGCCCGGCACCAGCGTTCCGGCGGGCTCCACAGTCACCATCATCGTCGCGTACTCGCCGGCATCCGGCGGCGGATCCAGTGGCACCACCACGGGATCCGGCGGAGGGTCGGGTGGCGGCTCGCAGCCTCCGGCGCCATCGGGGGGCAGCGGATCCAGCGGTGGCTCGCAGCCGCCCGCACCCGGTTGATGAGGATCGCCGTCCTCGGGGGCGGCCGCAGCAGTGAGCATGATGTCTCGATCGCCTCCGCGACGTCGGTGGCCGGGGCAATCGACCACGAGCGCTATCAGGTGATTGAAGTCACCATCGACCGCGACGGCGCATGGGCGCGCGACGGCGCCCCGGTAGCCCTCGTGCCGGCCGCAGGTGATCAGGCCTGGCTCATGCCCCTCACGGGAGGGGCACCCACCGAGGTCGACCTCGTGTTCCCCGTGCTGCACGGCCCCTGGGGTGAGGACGGCACCGTGCAGGGCCTGTGCGAGACGGTCGGTGTGCCGTACGTGGGAGCCGACGTCGCCGCGAGTGCCGTCGGCATGGACAAGGCCATGTTCCACGTGCTGGCGCAGGCGGCGGGAATCCCGCGCGTGCAGACCGTGATCGTCACGCATGCCGAATGGCGCGCCGATGCCCAGGAGGTGCGCGATCGCGTGGCATCGGCCATCGGGTACCCGGCGTTCGCCAAGCCCGCCCGCCTGGGATCGAGCTTCGGCATCAGCCCCGTGCCCACCGAGGCCGAGCTCGACGCCGCTCTCGACCTGGCCTTCGCGCACGACGACAAGGCCCTGGTGGAGCGCCGGGCCATGGGACGCGAGGTCGAGGTCGGGCTGCTTGGCGACCACGACCCTCACGCATCGCCGCTCGGCGAGATCCTCCATGACAGCGACTGGTACGACCACGAGGCCAAGTACCAGCCGGGCGGGATGCGGCTGGAGGTACCGGCCGAGGTCCCACCGCACGTTCAGGAGCACGCCCGTGACCTGGCCGTGCGGGCCTGGAAGGCCATCGGCTGCAGCGGCCTCGCCCGGGTCGACTTCTTCCTCGAGGGCGAGGACCTCTACGTGTCGGAGATCAACACGATCCCGGGGTTCACCGCCACAAGCGTATGGGGGCGCCTCATGGGGGCAGACGGGTTCGACTACCCCGAACTGATCCAGCGCCTCATTGACCTGGCCCTCGAGCGCCACCAGGCGAGGGCCGCGTACCGGGGATGATCGTCGGGGTCATTGCCGACACGCACGTCGGTGAGTTCCTCGACCGCATTCCCGACGAGGCGCTCGACGCCCTTGCCGGCAGCGATCTCATCCTGCACGCCGGCGACCTCTCGGACGGGTCCGTCATCCCCGTGCTCGAGCAGATCGCCCCGGTCGTGGCCGTGCGCGGCGATCACGATCTTCCCGGTGCACCTGCGCTGCCTTCCCGCGCCGTCGTGACGATCGGAGGGCACCGCATCGGGCTGATCCACGGAAAGCGGCGCGCGCGCGACGTCCTGGTGGTGGCCGTCCATGTCCTCGCGGGACGGCCGATTGCCTTCGATGCCGGGCGGGCACGCGCGATGGCCCGGGCATTCCGCCACGACCACGTGGAGGCCGTGGTGTTCGGCCACTGGCATGAGGCCGTCATCACCCACGTGCAGGGCGTGCTCGTGATGTCACCCGGTGCCGTGTGCCCGTGGGGCAGCCTGCACGGGGGGCGCGCGCCGCGCGCCGGTCTCGCTGGCGTGGCCGACCGCGTCGTGCGTCGCTACCGGCGGCAGAGGGGTGACGATGCCATGCGCGCGGGGGTGGGGATCCTCACGGTGGGCGACGGCGCCATACGCGCCGAACTGCGACGGATCGCCGCCTAGCGCCGCCGGGCACGCGGATGGGCCCGGTCGAAGTCATCCCTCAGGTGACTCGCCGTGATGTGCGTGTAGAGCTCGGTGGTGACCGGGCTGGCATGCCCGAGGTGTGCCTGCACGTAGCGGATGTCCACGCCCGCCTGCACGAGATGGGTACCGCATGAGTGCCTGAGCGCATGCGGGAACACGCGCACACCCTCCGACAGAAGGCCCGCGCGGTCGGCCACCTTCTGCACCTCGCGCCACACATCGGACCGGCCGATGCGCCGACCGCGGGCGCCGAGGAATACGGCATCGGCGTCGCGGTGCTGTGACTGCGACGGGCGCGCGGTCACGTCACGCGCACGCAGTTCGGGCCGGCCGTTCGCCAGGTAGTGCGTGAGCGCCCCGCGCGCCACCACCGGAACGGCCACGGCCCGGTGCCTGCCACCCTTGCCGAGGACCACCACGTACGGGTCATCGGGATCATCGAGATGCAGGCCCGACATGTCGAGACCCGCGGCCTCGGCCGCACGCAGCCCGCAGCCGTAGAGCACCTCGATGAGCGCATGGGTGCGCAGCCCCATGGCACCCGGCATGGCGGCCGCGGCATCGCACAGCCGGCGCACCTGCGAGGGCGTGAGCGCCGAGACCTCGCGCGACAGGCTCTCCTGGCTGCGTGATGCCATCACGGGCGGGCGCAGGTCCTCCACCGGGTTCGGCAGATCGAGCCCGCGGGACCACCACCGGCAGAAGGCCCGCACGGCGGCCACGCGCCGCGCACGGCTCGACGGCCGCCCATCGAGCCCATCCCGCCACTCCTGCCACCACCCGGGTGGGATGACGGCCATCTGCTCTGCCGCCAGGCGGGCACCGGGGTCTGACTCCACGCCGAATGGCGGGGCCTCCGCCTCCTCGGGCACCACCCCGAGGGCCGCGCCGAGGATCGCGAGGTCACGCCCATAGGCGGCACGGGTGTTCGCGCTGCCCCGGGTGGCGATGAAGCCCGCGGCGAGGGAACGGAACCCCGACGGGTCGACGACGACGTCACTCATCCCCGCGGATGCGCCTGCCGGAGGGTTTCCTGGAGGGCCTTCGTGGTAACGCCGGTATAGCGCTCGGTGGTTGCAAGGCTCGCGTGACCCAGGAATTCCTGCACCACGCGCAGGTGAGCACCGCCCGTGCCGCCCGGCCCCTCGAGCAGGTGCGTGGCCGCCGCATGGCGCAGCAGGTGCGGGCCGCCCGTGCGCCCGAGGCAGGTGAGGGCACGGTTCACCACCCGGTACACCGTGGCACCGTCAAGCGGGGCGCCCGACCGCGACAGGAATGCGCGCGCGCGCGAGGCGGCCGTGAACCCCGACATCGCCGCGAGGCGCGGGCGGCCCTCCTCCAGCCAATCGCGAAGGGCATCGACGCATGGCTCGGTCATCGGGACCGTGCGCGCGTAACCGCCCTTGCCGACCACCGACAGCGTCTCGTGCTCGAAATCGAGTGACGACAGGACGAGGTCGCAGGCCTCCTGCCGGCGCAGGCCGCTGCCGTAGAGCACCTC
>JBIIQA010000134.1:0-4364 GCA_044342355.1 Miltoncostaeaceae bacterium
GTTGCAGCCTTGGTGGACGCCGACGCCGACTTCGTGCTAGCGGGCTTCTTGGCCGCCGGCTTCTTCGCGGCGGGCTCCTTCTTGTCGGCTGCCGGCTTCTTCGCGGCCGCCGGCTTCTTCGGGGCGGGCTCCTTCTTCTCGGCCGCCGGCTTCCTGGCCGCCGGCTTCTTGGCGGCGGGCGCCTTCTCCTCGGCGGGGGCCGCGGCAGCCGCCTCGCGCTTCTCGGCCTCCTCCGGGGTGATCGGCTTCGCCGAATCGACGATCAGGTCGACAGCGCGCTCGATGCGCAGGTCCTCGCGCAGGTTGTCCCAGCCACCGGAATCGCGCAGGGCGGTGAGCAGCTCGTCGGCGTCGCGACCGGCGTCGGCGGCGTCGCGGCGCACACGGGCCTCGATCTCGTCGTCGGTCAGCGTGATCTTCTCGGCGTCGGCCACGGCCTCCACCACGAGCTCGCGCTTGATGGTCATCTCGGCGTCGGCGCGCAGCGACTCGCGCACGGCGTCGATGGTCTGACCCTGCATGGCGAAGTACTGGTCGAGGGTGATGCCCTGAGGCATCTGGTGCGAGTACTCGTGGAGGATCTCCTCCACGCGACGGTTCACCATGACCTCAGGCACCTCGAGGTCGGCCTTGGCAACGGCGGCGTCGATGGCGCGGCGCCGGTAGCGCTCGTTCACCGCGCGCTCGGTGGCCGTGGCCAGGCGCTGCTCGATCTCACCCCGCAGCTCGTCTGCGGATGCGAAGCCCACCGACTCGGCGAGGGCGTCGTCGATCTCGGGCAGCACCTTCTCCTGAACCTTCTGCACGGTGATCGCGTAGGCCACGACCTTGCCGCGGATCTCCTCGGGGGCGTCCTCGGGGTACGTGACGTCGAAGGTCACCGAATCGCCGGCCGACGTGCCCTCGAGCGCGTTGGTGAACTCGGGGAGGATGCGGTCGGTGCCGAGCTCGATGAGCTGGTCACGCGACATGGCCTCGGGCAGCGCCACTCCGTCGAGCGTGCCGTCGATGTCGGCGATGACGAAGTCGCCCACGGCGGCGGCGCCATCCTTGTCCTCGAGTCGGGCACCCTGCTCGCGGATGCGGTCGAGCTCCTCCTGCACCGCGCCCTCGGGCGTCTCGACGGGCTCCTGCATGACCTCGAGGCCCTTGTAGTCACCCAGCGCCGGGGTGGGCGGCACCTTGACGGTCACGGCGAAGGCCACGCCCTGCTCGGTGGCGTCGCCCATGTCGACCTCGGGCGAGTCGATGGGGTCGATGCCGGTGGTCGCGAGCGCCTCGCGGTACCAGTCGTTCAGCGCGCGGTCGAGCGTCTGGGCGAACAGCCCCTCGCGCCCCACGCGCTGGATCACCACGCCGGCAGGCACCTTGCCCGGGCGGAAGCCGGGCAGCCGCATGCGGGACGAGGCCTCCTTGACGGTGCGGTCGAACTGCTTGCGCACCTCGTCCTCGGGGATCGTGACGTCGATGCGGACCTGATCGCCCTCGAGGGGAGTGACTTCAGCGACTACGGGCATGTGAACTCGCGGATTCTCTGGATGGTCATGAAAAGTGCGGGTGAGAGGACTCGAACCTCCACGGGTTTCCCCACCAGGACCTAAACCTGGCGCGTCTACCGGTTCCGCCACACCCGCACGAGTCGAAACAGCAGACAGGGTGAGCGATGGGACTCGAACCCACGACCGCCTGGACCACAACCAGGAGCTCTACCAGCTGAGCTACGCCCACCATGTTGCCGGGATCACGCCCGGCGCCGGAGGAGAATAGCGAACCATTCCCCTCCGGCAGGTTCCTACGTCCCTCCGGTCAGTCGATGCGCTCGTACGCCGGAAGGGTGAGGAAGTCGACGAAGTCCTCTGCGGCGGTGATCTCACCGAAGAGCTGCGCACCCTCCTCGTAGCGACCGGCGTCGCCGAACTGCGCCTTGACCTTCTCAAGCTCCTCGCCGAGCACCTGGTGGAAGAGGTCCACGTCGATGTCGCGGCCGTCCTCGAGGATGCCCTTGGGGGAGCGGATCCACTGCCACACCTGCGACCGTGAGATCTCGGCCGTGGCGGCGTCCTCCATCAGGTTGTTGATGGGCACGCAGCCCACACCCGCAAGCCAGGCGCCCAGGTACTGGATGCCCACGTTGACGTTGGTGCGCAGCCCCTCCTCGGTGATCGGACCCGCCGGCTCGAACGTGAGCAGGTCGGCGCCGGTGACCTCGACGTCGTCGCGCTGGCGGTCAACCTGGTTGGGCTTGTCGCCCAGCACGGCGTTGAAAGCGTCCATGGCGATCGGCACGAGGCCCGGGTGGGCAACCCACGTGCCGTCGTGGCCGTCGCCGGCCTCGCGCTCCTTGTCGGCCCGCACCTTGTTGATGGCGGCCTCGTTGGCCTCGGGGTCGTTCTTGATGGGGATCTGCGCCGCCATGCCGCCCATGGCCTGTGCCCCGCGGCGGTGACAGGTCTTGATGGCCAGAAGCGAGTACGAGCGCAGGAAGTGCGTGGTCATGGTGACCAGGCCCCGGTCGGCGAGCACGAAGTCGGGATCGCGACGGAACTTCTTGATGCACGAGAAGATGTAGTCCCAGCGGCCGCAGTTGAGGCCGGCCGAGTGCTCGCGCAGCTCGTAGAGGATCTCCTCCATCTCGAATGCCGCGAGGATGGTCTCGATGAGGACGCAGCCCTTGACGCTGCCCTGCGGCACGCCGAGGTCATCCTGCGCCTTCACGAAGATGTCGTTCCAGAGGCGCGCCTCGAGGTGGCTCTCCATCTTCGGGAGGTAGAAGTAGGGGCCCGTGCCGCGGCTGAGCTGCTCCTTCGCGTTGTGGAAGAAGAAGAGGCCGAAGTCGAAGATGCCGGCCGAGATGGGCTGTCCGTCCACGAGGACGTGCTTCTCGTTGAGGTGCCAGCCGCGCGGACGCACCAGGAGGGTGGCGATGTCGTCCTTCAGCGCGTACTTCTTGCCCTCGGGTGACTCGAACGTGATGGTACGGCGCACGGCGTCGCGCAGGTTGATCTGCCCCTGGATGGTGTTGTGCCAGGTCGGGGTGTTGGAATCCTCGAAGTCCGACATGAACATCTTCGCGCCGGAGTTGAGGGCATTGATGACCATCTTGCGGTCGACCGGACCCGTGATCTCGACGCGGCGGTCCTGGAGGTCGGCGGGAATGGGGGCGATCTTCCACGACGGGTCGTCGCGGATGTGCTTGGTCTCCGGCAGGAAGTCCGGGCGCTCGCCGGCCTCAAAGGCCTTCTGGCGCTCGGCGCGGGCCGCGAGCAGCTCGGCGCGGCGGGGGCCGAACTCACGATGCAGCCCGGCGACGAACGACAGGGCCTCCGGGGTGAGGATCTCCGCCATCTCCGGAGAGACGACCTCAAGGATCTCGACGCCTTCCGGAAGCTGCTGCTCGGACATTGGTCCTCCGTGACCGTGTGCAAGGAAACGCGCCCGGTGCCGGGCGCGGACCGGGAACCCTACCGGGACGGGCGGCCCCAGTGCCACACCTCTCAGAAGTCGATGACGACCTTCAGTGCCTCGCCCGTACGCGCCAGCCGGAAGGCCTCCCCCACGTCGTCGAACGGGACGTGGTGGGTGACGATTCCCTCGCAGCGCACGCGACCTGTGGCCAGCAGATCGAGGGCGTCACGGGTGTCGGCCGGGCCGGCCGAGTACGTGGACTGCAGGTGCACCTCCCGCCAGAACACCGCGCCCAGGTCGAGCGGCACCATCTCGCCGGGTGGCGTGGGAGCGAAGTACTGCACCACCCCTGCCGGCCCGGCGAGGTACAAGGCGTCGTTCATGGCGCCGTGGTGATGGGTGCACACGATCACCTGGTCGGCCAGGCGCCCGCCAAGGGCATCACGCACTGCCGACTCGTCGCACGACGGCAGCACGGTTGCCCCGAGCGCAGCAGCCGCTGGCCGGCGTGCCGCGTTGGGCTCGATCACCACCACCGCACCCGCCCCCCGCACGAACGCGAGCTCCGCCTCCATCAGGCCCATCGAGCCCGCGCCGATGATGACCACGTGGGAGCCGTCCCCCACCCCGGCCAGCCGCTGCCCCCGGAGGATGCATGCGAGCGGCTCGATGAGGGTGCCGGCCTCGTCGCTCATGCCGTCGGGCAGGCGGTGCACGTCGAGCGCCGTGTTCTCCGCCGGAACGCGGATGAGCTCAGCGAGGCCGCCCGGGTCGATGCGCGTGCGGCGGAACGTCTCGCACAGGGTGTCGCGGCCGCTACGGCACAGGTCGCACTCCAGGCACGGCACGTGGTGATGCACGAACACGCGGTCACCCACCGCGAACGGCGCACCGTCCCCGGCCTGCACCACGTCACCGACCGGCTCGTGGCCCAGCACCACCGGCGCCTTGGCGTCCTG
>JBIIQA010000135.1:0-4327 GCA_044342355.1 Miltoncostaeaceae bacterium
CCGACCCGCGCCCCCTCCGGGTCGAGCGCATCGGCGACGATCCGGCATCCGCGGGATTTCCGCCCGGTCACCCACCCATGCGCACGTTCCTCGGCGTGCCGGTCTCCCTCGGCAACGAGGTATTCGGGAACCTCTACCTCACCGACCGCGAGAGCGGTGCGTTCACGGCCGATGACGAGCGCCTGGCCATCGCACTCGCCGCACAGGCTGCGGTGGCCATCGCCAATGCGCGGGCGGCAGAGGACGAGAGGCGGCGCCTCACCGAATCGGCGGCCCTCAGCGCGGCACGGGAACGCGAGGAGGCCGCAGCCGACGGCCACCGGCGCGCGATCCGCGCGCAGGAGGCCGAGCGCGTGCGCGTGGCCCGCGAGTTGCACGACGAGACAGGGCAGGCGCTTGCCGCCGTGTCCCTGGATCTGCGTGTCCTCGAGCAGCACGTGGATGCCGCCGGCCTCACGCAGTTGGCGAATGCCCGGCGCACCCTGGCCACGGCAACCGCCGCCCTACGCGACCTCGCGCTGCGGCTGCGGCCGTCCGGTCTCGCGGAGCACGGCCTCGAAAGCGCCCTCGAACGTCAGGCAGACCGGCTGCGCGTGGAGTGCGGGGTGGTGGTCGATGTCTCCGTGGAGCACCTCCCCGCGCTGCCCGAGGAGGTGGAGGTGACGATCTACCGCGTGGTGCAGGAAGCCCTCACCAACGTCCAGCGGCACTCAGGGGCGCGCAATGCGAGCGTGGTCGTGCGGCGCCTCGGGGGGCAGGTGAGGGTGATCGTGGAAGACGATGGCGCGGGCTTCCACACGGAAGCGGGAACCGACCGCCTCGGGCTCGCCGGAATACGCGAGCGGGTGGCCCTGCTCGACGGCACGGCCACCCTCGAATCATCCCCCGGACAGGGGACGACCGTGATGGTGGAGATCCCCCTCTAGACCTGCGCGACCGCGTCGGCACGGTCGCGCAGGGTCATCATGCGCTCCCAGGCCTTGGTCTCCGCGGCCGCGTGGGCCTCCGCGTCGGCATAGAGGTGCGACCCGCGCGAGATGGCCAGGTAGTCGGCCATGGCACGCTCGAGATCCTCATGGGCGTTCCGGAACTGGTAGGCGACTTCAGCAGTCATGTCGGAAATGCTCCCGCGTCGGGGTCAACCGTGGAAGAGCACGGGACCCGGCGTAGATGACTACTCCGGAACACGTCTCATCCGGCACGTGAAATCTAGTGGTCGGCCCGGACGTCGCGCAGCAGGATGCGTTCGGTTCGCAGCCCATCCGGACCCACCTCCACGATCCCCACGGAGGAGGCACGCTCGTCGGGGGTCATGCCCTCGCGGAATCGCAGGTACGCACGACCCCTCACCCCGGTGCGCTCGCTCGCGTCGCGCTCCTCGGGGATGTACACCGCCCCCGGCGAGAAGATGCGTGTGCCACGCACCTCGGTATCCACCGGCATGTGCAGGTGGCCATGGATGATGAGATCCACCGGACCGAGACGGCGGCGCATGTGACGGTGCAGACCGAGCAGCACGGCCCTGCGACGCGCCAGGCTCATGGCGGCCGCGGGCATCTCGATGGCCCGGGTGCGCCGTCCGTGCACCAGTCCGATCCGCCGGCCACGCACCGTGATGATGCGCTCACGCGGCAGGTCGATCCCGGCAAGGCGGTCGTGATCTCCCTGCACGGCCACGACGGGCGCGATGTCGCCGAGGCGGTCAAGCACCGACAGGCACGTGATGTCGCCGGCGTGGAGGATGAGATCGCAGCCGGAAAGAGCCGTCGTGACCTCCGGGGGCAGGTCGGGGAGCACCTCGCCCACGTGGGTGTCGGCGACCACGCCGATGCGGATGGCCCGGCTCAGATGGCCATCGCGTGGTATCCGGCGTCCACGTGAAGCGTCTCCCCGGTGACCGCGCGGGCGAGGTCTGAGCAGAGGAAGAGCGCGGCGTCGGCCACCTCGTCGGCGTCAATCGCACGGCGGAGCGGCGAGCGCTCCACGGCATTGTCCACCATGTCGCCGAAGCCGGGGATCCCGCGGGCGGCGAGGGTGCGCACGGGGCCCGCCGACAGCGCATTCACGCGCGTGTTGTCGGGGCCCATGTCCCATGCGAGGTAGCGCACGATCGACTCAAGCGTCGACTTGGCCACGCCCATCACGTTGTAACCCGGCACCGCGCGCTCAGCAGCCACGTAGCTGAGCGTGACGATGGCGCCACCACCGGCATCCCGCATGTGGGGCTCCACGCGCTGGGCGAGCCGCTTGAGCGACCACGACGAGATGTCGAGCGCAAGCCCGAATCCGTCATCCGAGACATCCATGAAGCGCCCGCCGAGGTCCTCCACCTTCGAGAACGCCACAGCGTGCACAAGGATGTCGATACCGCCGAGCGCCTCTGCGGTGCCTGCGACGGCAGCATCGATCTGGGCGTCATCGGTGACGTCGAGGGGGAGCACCGGCACGGGGCCATGGGTGAGGGTGTCGGCCAGGGCCCGCACATCCTTCGCGACGCGGTCACCCTGAAAGGTGAGCGCCACACGTGCGCCCTGCGCGTCGAGCTTCCGGGCGATGGCCCACGCGATGCTGCGCTTGTTCGCGACCCCCACCACCAGCGCCCGCTTGCCCTCGACGATCCCGCTCACCGCAGCCCCCATGTTCGACCGATGATCGGCGAGGCACGCTACCGGAGCGCGTGCGGGGCGTCACCCGTCTACCCTGCGAGGCCGTGCGATCCCATGGCCGCGCCATCCCAATGCTCCTCCTGGCCCTCGTCATGGCGCTCGCCACGGCCCTCGCAACGGCCCCCGCGGCGCACGCCCATGCGGTGGTCGATCAGATCACGCCATCCGACCAGCAGCGCCTCGATCGGTCGCCCGTGCGCGTGGAGATCCGCTTCTCCGAGCCCGTGCAGCTCCTGCGGCCCGAGGACCTCGCCGTGGTGGACAGCACCGGCACGCCGATCCCACCGGGCGGCGGACGGGTGCTCCCGGCCGATGCATCGGTGACCGAGGTCCCGCTGCGCGCCGGGCTTCCCAGCGGCACCTACACCGTGCGCTGGCGCGTGGTGTCGTCGGATGGCCACATCATCCCGGGGGCGTCGGTATTCGCGGTGGGCGACGTGCCGATCACCCCGCCCTACCTCGGCGGGCCGGGCGGGAGCACGGGCCCCACCGAGACGTCCGCGTGGGCCGTCACCGCACGATGGATCGAACTGGTCGGAGTCGGTGGGCTGCTGGCCCTCCTGCTGTTCCGGGTGCTGGTCTGGCGCCACGCGTGGCGTCCGGCTCCACGCATGGCGCACTCCGAGCGGGATGCGGCGCTCGTCTGGGGGCAGGATGCATGGTGGATCGGCTTTGGGGCACTGGCCCTTGTCGCGCTTGTGGGAGAGGCTGCCGTGCTCGTGGTGAAGACCGCCGGATCGCTCGGCACGAGCGTGTGGGGGGCACTCGGCGATCCTGCCGGAATCGTGCGGGTTCTGGCCGACACCCGATTCGGCGACCTGCTGCAGATCCGCACGCTGGCGCTTTTCGTGCTGTTCGCCCTCGGGGTATGGCGGTTCCTTGTCGAGTACCGGTCGGACCGTGCGCCCGATCCGGATGATGCCGACGGCGGCCTGTGGCCGGCCCTCCTCATGCTTATTCCCGCACTGGTCGCACTGGGCTCCATCTCCGCGCAGGGACACGCCTCCACCACGGCGATGCCGCGGTTGCAGATCCCCATGGACGCGCTGCACGCCGCGGCCGCAAGCGCGTGGGTAGGGGGCCTTGCGATCCTCGCGGTGTTCCTGCTCCGGCTCCCGCGGGTATCGGGGGCGGGGGGACGGCTGATCGGGGGCATCGTGCTCGCCCGCTTCTCGGCCCTCGCCCTCATCGCCGTGGCGCTGCTGGTGGCATCGGGCGTGGTGCGCGCCTTCGGGCAGATGTCATCACCCGCCGATCTGTGGGAGACCTCCTACGGCTGGACCATCCTCGTGAAGGTCGGGCTCCTCGCCATCGCCGGCGTGCTCGCCCTCCGGTCGCGGAGGATCGTGTCGGCCCTCCGGCGCACGGATGGGGCCCCGAATTCCGCCACTCTGGCCATCGTTCGCCGCAGCGCGTGGATCGAGACGGCGATCACCCTGGTGGTGGTCGCACTGTCCGCGCTGCTCGTGGGTCAGGTACCCCCGCTCGCATGACCACCCTCGTGCTCATGCGCCACGGCGTCGCCGAGGATGACCACCCCGGTGGTGACGCGGCGAGGACCCTCACCGCTGACGGCCTCTCCCGTGCCACCCTCGCTGCGCGTGGCCTGGTGGCCCTCGGAATCGTGCCCGACGTCGCCGTGACCAGCCCGCTGGTGCGAT
>JBIIQA010000022.1:0-15743 GCA_044342355.1 Miltoncostaeaceae bacterium
GTGCGATGCTGAGCTCCACGGTGCCGAGGCTCGACCCGAGGTGTCCCCCGGTCTGCGCGACCGTGTCGATGATGGCGGCACGCATCTCCCCTGCGAGGGCACGGAGCTGCGCGTCATCCATGTCGCGAAGGGGCCCGGGCCCGTCAAGCGCGGACAGCATTGGATAGGCATCTGCGGTGTCGGTCACGCTGTGGAGTGTACGGCGGAACCTTCATCCCACCGCGCCGAGCGGGCACACGGGGTTCATGGCAATCGACCCCGAACTCATCCGGGCCCTCCACCTCGTACCCGAGGACCGGCACGGCGCGCAGACACATGCCGCCGCGCCCCATCACCTCTTCCAGACGTCGACCATCGCGGCCCTGATGGATGCCCGCTACGACGGTGACCTCACCGTGGGCGAGGTGCTCCGCCGCGGGGATCTCGGCCTCGGGACGCTGGCCGGCCTCGACGGCGAACTCATCATCGTCGATGGGGTTGCGCATGTCGGGCGCGTCGATGGCTCGCTGTCCCCCGTCGATTCCGGCACCACCACGCCCTTCGCCGTCGTGACCCCCTTTGCTCCCGGCGCGCCGGTTCCGCTGCGCGACCTCGCCCACGATGCACTCCTCGCCGAGATCGACCGCCGGGCGCAGGCGCCGGTATCGGCCATCAAGGTGGAGGGGACGTTCCGTCGTCTGCGGCTTCGCAGCGTGCCGCGCCAGCACACGCCCTATCCCCCGCTCGACGAGGTGGTGCGGCAGCAGGCCGAGTGGGAGGCGGGCGCCGTCGACGCCGTGCTGGTGGGCTTCAGGTTCCCCGCGGAGGCCGCCGGGCTCGAGGTGCCCGGCTGGCACCTCCACGCCATGACCTGCGATGGATCCACCGGTGGCCACGTACTCATCGCTGACCTCGCCGAAGGCACGGCCTGGCTGGACGCCGCCGTCGAAGTGCACGTGGAACTGCCTGCTGGAGTCGAACTCACGGCGGCCGACGCCATCATGCGGGAGGGCATCATGCGTGCGGAAACGCACGCGGCGACAGACTAGGCCGGCTCGTCCCCCGGCCGGTCATCGGGCACACGGGCCCGCTCGGCGGGGTCGCCGATACGGGGAACGTCATCGCGGGCCTCGGCCTCCGCCTCTGCGACGGCCCGGGGGATGATCTCCACCACCGCAGCCGAGAGGTCGGATGCCTGACGGGCGAGCTCCTCGATCTCCGTCGCTGGCCGGAGGGCCGCCTCCTCAATACGCTCGGCGAGTTCCTGCAGGCGGCGCGTCGCGCCCTCGAGTTCCTCGCGCGCCGTCATGCCGCGGCCTTCCCACCGTCACGGACCACCCGGCCGAGCACGCCGTTCACAAAGGCCGGTGCCTCCGCGCCGCACCACTTCTTGGCCATCTCCACCGCCTCATCGATGGCCACGGCCACCGGAACGTCGCCCGCCGAGATCTCGTGCACGGCCACCCGCAGGATGTTGCGCTCAAGGGGCGCGATGCGGTTCACGGTCCACCCATTCGCCGCTGCAGTGATGCGCTCGTCGAGGCCCGCACGATCGGCCTCGACCCCCGCCACCACCTGCTGGGTGAACGGGTCATCGGCATGGTCGCCGGCCCTCAGGGCGTTCTCCACGAGTTCGGGCACGGGGAGTCCGGTGACGTCCCTCTGGTAGAGCAGGATGACGGCCTGACGGCGCGCTTCGCGCCGCGATACCCCGTCAATCATCAGCGGCCCGCACCGCCGCCGAGTGACGGCAGGAACTCCGCGCGCTCAGTGAGGAATGCCGTGGTGTACGACCCCGACCCGAATACCTCGTCGTGCGAGATCTCCTCAAGCAGCGACAGCGTGGTGGGAACCCCCGTGACCACGCTCTCGCGCAGTGCACGCTGCATGCGGGCAACGGCACGCGGGCGATCAGGTGCCCACACACACAACTTGGCGATGAGCGAGTCGTAGAACGGCGGCACGTAGCCGCCGGAGCGGCAGAAGGTATCCACGCGGACGCCCGGGCCGCTGGCCAGCAGGAAGTCGCCAAGACGGCCGGCCGCGGGGCGGAAGTCGAATGCGGGGTCCTCGGCATTGACGCGGCACTCGATGGCGTGGCCATTCGGCGCGATACGACCGGTGCGCGACAGCACGTGCCCATCAGCAATGCGAAGCTGCTCCGCCACGATGTCCATCCCGCTCACGAGTTCCGTAACCGGGTGCTCCACCTGGAGCCGGGCGTTCAGCTCGAGAAAATAGAAGTCGCCCTTGGCATCGACGAGGAACTCAAGGGTCCCGGCAGACTTGTAGTCCCAGGCCCGGCAGGCACGCTCCGCAGCCGAGTGCAGGCCCTCCCGGGTGGAATCGAGCAGGTTGGGCGCGGGGCCCTCCTCCACCACCTTCTGGTGGCGACGCTGGATCGAGCACTCGCGATCACCCACGATGAGCACCCCGCCCAGACCATCGGCGAGCACCTGCACCTCGACGTGGCGTGCACCCTCCAGCAACTTCTCCACGTAGAGCGAGCCATCGCCGAAGGCGGCCAGCGCCTCCTGCGCCGCGTTCGCGAACGCGCGCTCGAGTTCGTCGGGACCCTCGACGCGCCGCATGCCCCGGCCCCCGCCACCTGCCGACGCCTTGAGCAGCACCGGGTACCCTGCGCTGTCCGCGGCCGCACGGGCCACGGCGAGGTCGGTGACCGGGCCATCCGAGCCGCCGAGCACCGGCAGCCCGGCCTCCACGGCCGCACGCTTGGCCTCGATCTTGTCGCCCATGCGCTGCATGACCTCGGGCGCAGGCCCGACGAACCGGATTCCGTTGCGCGCGCACTCGGTGGCGAACTCGGGATTCTCGGAGAGAAACCCATAGCCCGGGTGCACGGCGTCGCAGCCGGTCACCTCTGCGGCACCGATGACGTTGCGCATGTCGAGGTATGACTCGCGGGCGGGCGGCGGGCCGATGCAGACGGCCTCGTCGGCCATCTCCACGGCCGGCGTCTGGGCGTCCGCCGTGGAGTAGACGGCGACTGTGGGGATGCCCATCTCGCGCGCGGTGCGGATGACCCGCACGGCGATCTCCCCGCGGTTGGCGACGAGAAGCTTCACGGCGCGAGGATGAAGAGGGCCTGGCCGAACTCCACCGGCTCGGCGTTTCCGACCTTGATCTCGCGGATCGTCCCGGCCCGTTCGGCCGTGATCTCGTTGAAGATCTTCATGGCCTCGATGATGCAGAGCACCTGCCCCTGCACAACGCGGTCGCCCACCTTCACAAAGGACTCGGCGTCGGGATTCGGTGCCGAGTAGAAGGTGCCCACCATCGGGCTGTCGACGCGGATCCCGTCCTCGGCCTGCGGCACCGCCGCCCCGCCGCCCGGCGCGACCGCTGCCACCGCCGGACGCACGGTCACGCGCGCCCCGCCGATCTCGACGGTCACCTCGGACTGGCCCGCGCCCTCGACCACCTGCACAAGGGTCTCGATCAGGCCGCGGTCGATGGCGATGCCCTCATCGCCGGCCTCCTCGGCGGCCAGTGACCTCCGGCGGTCGACAAGTCGCAGGCCTGAGTCCGGGAACTGCGCCATGACGATGGCGTCCTCCTCCGACACGTCCGGGGGGGCGGCAGCAAGGACCGCCGCCAGATCCGGGACGTCGCCTGTGCCACCGATTCCGCGTGCGACTGCCAGGGCCTCATCGCCCACCGGGCCGCGATGCCTGCCGCGGGTTCCGAGCGCGACATCGGCGAGGGCCGCGGTGGTTTCGCGCCAGCGCACACCGTCCACCAGGTGTTGCGCGGCCTGGGCGACGATGTCCTCGCCGACCGGGGGCGCATACGTCACGCCGCCGAGGTCGCGACAGACGGCCGCACACTCGTCCGCGGCCTCGTGGGCACGGCTGGCGAGGCCCTGCCTGGCAAGGCGCGCGAGCAGGCCCGCGGCAAGATCCGGGGGAAGTTGGAGCTGCGGGCCACCGGCCAGCTCAGCCGCGCGGCGCACCCGCTCCTGGGCGACGAGCGGCCAGATCACGCGCCCGGCCTCCTCGAGGGCCGGCACGTCCACGTCGAACTCACGGTCGCCACCGTGCAGGGCAACGTAGAGAGCCTCAGCCGACGGGCGCCCGGCCACCAGCGCGGCGGCGCCCACCGACGCATGAATGGCGTGTGCGCCCGCGAGAGCGGCGCTCAGCGCCGACATCGACGCGAGCCCTCCGGTCGCGCGCAGCGATACCTCCACCGGAAGCCGACACTTCGCCACGATGTTGCCCACGAGCAGGCCCATGGACACCGGGGTCAGGTTGCCGCCGAGGTCGGAGATGCAGAGCGAGCTGGCGCCGGGCAGTTCAGCCAGCGCGAGGGCCTCCTCCACCCACCGGGCGTCGGCGGCACCGGGCACCGGACCGAGCACGAGGGTGGGAACGAAGCCGATGCCGGCGTCCGCGGCACCCTGGGCCACGCCAAGCAGCATCTCCGGGTCATTCAGGGGGTCGTAGGCCCGCACGCGGTTGGCCCCGCTCACAGCGGCCGAGGCGACGAGGCGCTCGGCCACACCTGGGCCAACCGGCACGTCGCCGAGGAGGGCGCGCCCGGTGACCACGATGCCCAGGCGGGCTCCGCCGGCCTGGCGCGCAACCACCCTCAGCCGGTCGAGCGGACTCTCGGTGCGCCCATCCATGCAGGCGCGGGCAGCGGCTGGATCCATGGCCTCGATGACGCGGGCACCGACCGGGGCCAGGGCCGCAGCGGCGGCACCAAGGTCATCAGGGGCGATGCGCGAACCCCAGGGCGGGGTGCCCAGGTCGCGCAGCGTGACATCGACCAGCCCGATGGCGGTCTCAAGGGCGTCGGTGCTCATGCTCGGCTCACGTACTCCCGGGTGCGGGTCTCAAGGGTGGCGGGCTTGCTCACGTTGGAGACCGTGTCGCCCTTTACGCCCGGATCGGTCTGCGTGACGGTGAGTTCCACCGACGCCGGCGGCTCGACGCGGAACGGGGCATCACGCACGAAGAGAACGGTCACCTCGGAGTTCGGTGCGATGAGATCGGCCGACTCGATGCCGGCACGCGGCACGGTGACCTGCTCATAGGTGCCCGTGTCCATGAACACGAGCCCGTCGCCATCCTCGTAGAGCATCTGCATGTTCTTGGTCTCGGTGGTGACGCGCTCCATCTTCTCGCCCGCGCGGAAGGTCTTGTCGACCACCGTGCCCTTGGCGAGGCTCTTGAGCTTGGTGCGCACGAACGCACCGCCCTTGCCGGGCTTCACGTGCTGGAACGACACGACGCTGACGAGTTCGCCGTCGACGTCGAGCACCCAGCCGTTCTTGAGTTCATTGCTGCTGATGGTCGCCAACGACCGCTCCTACGTGCTCGTGGTGATCAGATCGGTCGGCAGGCGGGTGAGGACCTCACACCCGTCATCGGTCACGATGGCGAGATCCTCGATGCGCACTCCGCCGACCCCCTCCAGGTAGATGCCCGGCTCGATGGTGACAACCATGCCGGTTTGCAGTACCTCCCCGCCCTCCTGCCGAAGCCATGGGCGCTCATGGATATTCAGCCCCACCCCGTGACCGAGGCCGTGGCCGAAGTACTCCCCGAGCCCCGCATCGCTGATGATTCCCCGCGCGACACGGTCGAGATCGCCCGAGTGCACGCCTGATCTGCATGCCGCGAGGGCGGCACGCTGGGCCTCGAGGCACACCGCATAGGCATCCCCGAGCGCCGGCGGGAGAGTACCCGTGGCAAGGGTGCGCGTGCAGTCTGATGCGTACCCGGCATACCGGGCACCCATGTCGACCACCACCAGGGTGTCGGGCGGAATGTGCTCCGCACGCGGCACCGCGTGCGGCAGCGCACCGCCGGGGCCACCGGCGACGATGATGTCGAAGCTCGCGCCCGATGCACCGAGATCGCGCATCCACCCCTCCAGCGCCCACGCAACCTCGGCCTCGGTGCGCCCGGTGAACCCCTCCTCCACCAATCGCAGGAGCGCGGCATCGGCGATGCGGGTGGCCTCGCGGATGAGATCGAGTTCCCCGGCGTCCTTCACCACCCGCAGACCCTCCACCAGGCCGGCGGTGGCCACCAGCTCCACCCCATGCAGGCGTGCGCCGAGCCGATCGCGGCGCGCGACGCTCACGTTCTCGGCCTCGATGCCGATGCGACCCCCCGGCACCACCTCGGCAAGGCGATCCATCAGGTCGCGTCCGGCGATCACCACCTCGGTGTCATGCACCTCGTCACGCGCTGCCACGGTGTAGCGGGAGTCCGTGGGCAGGACCACGAGCACACCGTTGGAACCGGTGAATCCGCACAGATACCGCACGTTCACGAGGTCGGTGATGAGCAGGCCGTCGAGCTGCTGCTCCGCCAGCACTTCACCGATGCGCGCCTGCCGGGCCGTGACGCTCACGCGCCGAGTTCCGCCTTCAGCAGGTCGAGCGCGTCGCGGTAGCCATCCGGCCCCTTGCCCTTCACGGTCGCAAGCGCGATGTCGCGCACCACCGAGACCCGACGGAAATCCTCGCGGGCATCCACGTCGGAGAGATGCACCTCGACGAACGGCGCACCCATCACCTCGAGTGCGTCCCGGATGGAGTACTGGTAGTGCGTCCATGCACCGGGATTCACGATGGCGCCATCCACCGCGCCCGCCAGCCCGTGCACGTGCTCCAGAAAAGCACCTTCATGGTTGGTCTGGAACGTGCCCACACGCATGCCGCGCTCGGCGCCCCAGGCCCGCACGCGGGCCTCGAGCTCGGGCAGGGTGAGGGTCCCGTAGTGCTGCGATGGGCGGCGGCCCAGCATGTTGAGATTGGGGCCATGGAGCAGGGCGATGGTGGTCATGGGAGCAGTTCCTCCACGGCGGCGCGCACGACGGCCGGATCAGGGTCCTGGTGGGTGAGTACGTCACCCGGCGACCGCAGCAGGACCATATTGAGGGCCCGGCCGTCGGACTTCTTGTCACGCGACATGATCTCGATGACCTCGGTGATGTCCACAGAGGGATCCATCACCACAGGCAGGCCATGGCGGGAGAGGGTGTCGCGGGTACGGTCCCGCCACTCGGGCGAGAGCCCCAGCGACTGCTCGCTGATGCGCAACGCCGCCAGCAGGCCCAGGGAGATGGCCTCGCCATGGTGGTAGAGGTCGTACCCCGCCGCGGCCTCGATTCCGTGCCCCACGGTGTGGCCGAGGTTGAGAATGGCCCGCCGCCCGAGGTCGAGCTCGTCCTCGGCGACGACCTCCAGCTTGCATTCGGCGCAGCGCCGGATCAGCTCGGCGAGATCATCGGCGGGCCCCGGAAGCTCCGGCCACCGCGCAACCATTTCCATCAGGTCGCCACCCACGAGGAGGCCGTACTTCACCACCTCGGCGAAACCACACGAGAGCTCACGCGGCGGGAGCGTCGCGAGGACGGC
Organism: Miltoncostaeaceae bacterium; assembly: GCA_044342355.1. Classification (GTDB taxonomy): domain Bacteria; phylum Actinomycetota; class Thermoleophilia; order Miltoncostaeales; family Miltoncostaeaceae; genus SYFI01. The sequence goes on from JBIIQA010000022.1 coordinate 7,376, forward strand.
GGTGTCCATCACCACCACCTCGGGCTGGTACACCGCGCCCACGTAGTTCTTGCCCTCGGGCAGATCCACGCCGGTCTTTCCGCCAAGAGACGAATCCACCATGGCCAGAAGCGTCGTGGGAACCTGCACCAGGCGCACGCCGCGCTGGTACGACGCCGCGAGGAATCCCGCGAGGTCGCCCACCACGCCACCGCCCACCGCGATCACGGCGTCACGGCGGCGGATACCCGCCCGGGCGGCTGCCCGGGCCAGACGCTCCAGTTCCCCGAGGCTCTTCGATGCCTCGCCTGCGGCAACGGCCTCCACGGTGACACGCAGGCCGGCGTCGCGGCATGCCTGCGCGGCGCGCTCGCCCGCACCCAGCACGCCGTCATCCACGACCACCATCACGCCATCGCCCTCGCCGCGGGATGCCACGAGCGAACCGACGGCGTCGAGAACCCCGGCACCGAGGTACACGGGCACCTCGCGCGCGCCGATGCGCGCGGTGATCACGGGGTCGGGCGAGATGGTGCTCACCCGGCGCGCTCCTCGTCGGGACCGCCGCCCTGGCTCCATTCGGCAAGCACCCGGGCCACCTCCGCCGGGTCCTTCGAGGCATCGAGGATCACATCAGCGGCCTCGCGGTACACGTGCTCTCGCTCCGCTGCGCGCCGGATGAAGCGGTCGCGGTCACGCGCAAGCGGCCGTCCGGGCACGCCGCCCACCCGGTCCCAGGCGAGTTCGGGGTCGATGCGCAGCCAGGCAACCCAGGCCTCGCGCCCGAGAAGGCTCCGGGTGCGCGGACTGCCGAGTGCACCGCCCCCGAGCGCGAGCACGCCCGGGTCCGCCGCGAGGTTCTCGCGGATGAGGTCCTCCTCGGTGCGCCGGAACCACAGCTCTCCGCGCTGCGCGAAGATCTCCGGAATGGGTTGGCCGGCATGGGCCTCCACCAGGTCGTCGGCATCGAGGAAGTGCACTCCGAGGATGTCGGCGGTGAGGCGCCCGACGGTGGTCTTGCCCGCGCCCATGTAGCCCGCGAGCGCGATCCAGCGCTCCGTGGCCACGCTACTGGGCCAGCACCGCGCGGTAGCGATCCACCGCGGCATCGAGGGACGCGATGGAGTCGCCACCGAACTTCTCCACCAGGGCCTGGGCGAGCACGAAGGCGATGACGGCCTCGGCAATGACGGCGGCGGCGGGCACGGCGCAGATGTCCGAGCGCTCCTTGAAGGCCGACACCGCCTCCTTGCTGTGCACGTCAACCGACGCCAGCGGGCGGCTGAGCGTGGCAATGGGCTTCATCGCGGCGCGCACCACGAGCGGCGCGCCGTGGGTCATTCCACCCTCGAGGCCCCCGGAGCGGTTGGTGCGCCGGTGGTAGCCGCGCTCCTCCGACCAGAAGATCTCATCGTGCGCCGCGCTGCCCCGGATGCGGCCGAGCTCAAAGCCCGCACCGAGTTCGACGCCCTTGATGGCCTGGATCCCGAGGACGGCCTGGCCGATGCGCCCGTCGAGCCGGGCATCCCCGCTCACATGGGAACCGAGCCCGGGGATCGGGTCGAACACCCACACCTCGAAGATGCCCCCGAGGGTGTCACTCGCCTGACCGGCCGCCTTGATCGCCGCGCGCATGCGCGCCGAGGCATCGTCGTCGAGGGCACGTACCGGGCTGTCATCAACGCCCTCGAAGTCGGCCAGCACAAGATCGTCGCGCGTGGGCGCCGCCTCGGGACCCACCTGCACCACATGGCTGCGCACTTCGATGCCGTACCGGCGCAGCAGGGCCTTTGCCACGCCACCCGCGGCAACGCGCGCGGCGGTCTCGCGCGCGCTGGCCCGCTCGAGGATGTTCCGCAGGTCGTCGGTCTCGTACTTCTGCATTCCCGCGAGGTCCGCGTGCCCGGGACGGGGGAGCGTGATGGGGTCCACCTCGGATGCGGGCTCCCAGATGGCCATGCGGTCCTCTGACCAGTTGGCGAAGTCGCGGTTCATCACCATGAGGGCCACGGGGCTTCCGAGGGTGCGGCCATGGCGGATCCCCGCCGTCACCTGCACGCGATCGGTCTCGATCTTCTGGCGTCCACCCCGGCCGTAGCCGAGCTGGCGGCGCGCGAGATCGGCGTCGATGTCATCGGGTGTGAGCGGGAGGCCGGCCGGAAGGCCCTCGATGATCGTGGTGAGGGCAGGACCGTGCGACTCCCCTGCGGTTCGGTAGGTGAGCGCCATCGGAGAGGCAGCATACCGCCCGCCCGCGGGCGCTCCGGACCCGCCCTACGCGACGCCTGCCCGGGGGGCGCCCTGCTTCGAGCGCGCGAGGGGGTGCAAGAGCAGATACGCGCTGGCAAGACCGGCCCATTCCCCGTACCGCTCGACCAGCACCCGGGTGTCGTCGGCCTCCGGCCAGCGCCCGGTCTCCGCGGCGAGAATGCGCATGAGCCCGAGGTCCCCGACCACCGGTGCGTCGAAGCGCCCGAGCCCGTGTGTGCCGATCACCCCTGCGCTCCACGGACCCAGCCATTGCTCCCGGGTGATCCGTGCCGTCATGTCCGCGGTGCTGACGGCATGCAGCCGCTCGAGGTCGATGGTGCGCGCGAGGCGGGTCATGGCGGAAGCGCGCCGCGCGGCGAGACCCGCCCCGGTGGCCCGCGCCGGGGCAAGCCCGGCGACCTCACGCGATGTCGGCGACGTGAGGAGCCCATCCGCACCGGCCCGGCCGGCCATACCCAGCACGGCCCGTTCCATGCGCGCGGCCTCGCGGCCCGTCACCAACTGGCCGCACACGGCCGCCACGAGCGAATGCGCCACCGTGCCCGTGCGGGCGGGGCGAAACCCCGCACGGCGCACCACCACAGGTGCCATGCGTGGGTCGCGTCGTGCGAGGCGCAGGAATGGGGCGTGATCGTCCTGTGTCGCCAGCATGAAGCGCACCTGGTCGATGGCGATGGCCGCATCGGGCGCCCGCACCGCCACCTCGAGGTCACCATCATGGCGCTGGCGCACCGCTGCGCGTCCCTCCCCGTCCTTGCCCGGGAGGGCCATGAGCAATACCGATCCCTGCCAGCGACGCGTGCCGCCCGCCGTGCCCGCTGCCGAGAGCCGCAGGTCGTACGGACGCATCGGCGCGATGCGCGTGACGATCGGGGCCTCCATGAGCTGAGTCTACGAGCGACGCCGGGGCGAGGATGACCACGAGCACGCCCGCCGCGAGGAATGGCGCCAGCGGCAGTTCCACCGACGATGGCCGCACGCGCCGTGTGGCCGCCAGGAGAATCCCCCACCCCGCGGCCGCCACCAAGCCCACCAGCACGGCGCCGAGGCCCATCATGGCGCCCATGGCCGCGCCGATCAGTGCGCACAGCTTGACGTCCCCCATTCCCATGCCGTCCGGGCGCACGAGCGCGGGGCCCAGCAGGGCCCCGGCCACGATGACGGCGCCGAGGGGAGCCCTCCACCATCCCCCGCCCCCCGTGGTCGCCCCCAACACGACCACGGTGGCAGTCGCCGGGATGACGACCATGTCGGGGATGATGCGCCGCCGGATGTCGACCACCACGATCGGCACGAGGGCGACGATCAGAACCAGGATCGCCATGTATCCACGGTATGCGGGTGATCCACGCGCGGGGGTCACGGGATGTCGCGGGCCGCGCCTCTATGCTGCACGGCGATGCCTCACGGGAACCAGAACCCGGTCACCGTCGTGACCGATGGCGCCTGCTCCGGCAACGGCACCGACGACGCCCGTGGTGGATGGGCCGCCATCATCATCGCCGCCGACGGCTCCGAATCGGTGCTCACGGGTGCCGAGGCGCCCAGCACGAACAACCGCATGGAGCTCATGGCCGCAATCGAGGGCCTCGCAGCGGCACCGGGGGGATCCCGGGTGGACCTTGTGACCGACTCGTCGTACCTCGCGAAGGCGATCACCGACGACTGGCTCGGCTCGTGGCAGAAGCGTGGCTGGAAGACCTCGGGCAAGAAGCCGGTGGCCAACCGCGATCTCTGGGAGCGCCTCCTCGCACAGCTGGCACGCCATGCCTCCGTGAGCCCCACCCTCGTGCGTGGACATGCCGGTCATGAGCTCAACGAGCGGGCCGATCGCCTGGCGCAGGACGCCGCGGTGACAGCCGAGGCCTCGACCCCCCCGATGGATGGATCACCTCCGGCCGAACAGATGGGCTTCGACATCGGCTGAGTCGTGCGATCATTCCCCCGGCCCCGGGTAGCGGGGCCTCCGACCGGAAGACGAGGAGCAGGCGCGTGTCGAACAAGGCGTGGTGGATTGGCGGGGCGATCGCGGTGGTCGTGGCCGTGGTGGTCGCCCTCATCATTGTGAGCGTGTCCGGCGGCGACTCGTCGGGGGACGCCGCATCCGGCGAGGTGGCGGGTGTCGAAACGACCATCGCCCTCACCAAGGGCCTTCCCCAGGCCGGATTCGCCATTGGCAAGGCGGCCGCCCCGGTGACCGTGCGCGAGTTCATCGACCCGCAGTGCCCGGCGTGCAAGGAGACGGCGGAGCAGACCATCCCCGACATCGTCACGGGCCCGGTGACGGACGGCACCGCCAAGCTCATCATCGAGCCCCTCACCTTCCTCGGCTCCGACTCCGCCACTGCCGCCCAGGCCATCGCCGCAGCCGCGCAGCAGGACCGGGGCTTCGCGTACTCGGAGATCGTGCTTGCCAATCAGGGCGAGAAAGATTCCGGCTGGGCGTCGGAGGAGCTGCTCACGGGCATCGCCCGGGCGATCCCGGGTCTCGACGTCGAGACCTGGCAGGCGGCCCGGGATAGCGACACGGCAGCCAGTGCCCTGTTCGCCACCAGCGACCGCGCCGCCGCCGCAGGCGCCAACTCCACCCCGACGTTCATCATCTCGGGCCCCGGCGGCAGCAAGACCCTCGTGGGTGCGCAGGAGCCGTCCGCCGTGCTTGCCGCCATCAAGGACGTCAGCTGACCGCCACGCGCCTGCGCATCGCGCACGCCGCCCTGGCCGTCCTCGGCCTGGGTATCACGGGGTACCTCTCGTGGGAGAAGCTGTCGGGCGGTGCCCCGGCATGCGTGATCGGCGGCGGCTGCGCCACGGTGCAGGACTCCGAGTACGCACAGATCGCGGGCGTCTCGCTGTCGTACCTCGGCTTCATCACGTACGCGCTGATGCTGGTGTCGGCGATCCTGCCGGGCTTTCCCGGCCGCCTGATCGGGATCATCACGTCGGTTGGCGGGGTGCTCTTCTCGCTCTGGCTGCTCTACGCAGAGCTCTTCCTGATCAAGGCCATCTGCCCGTGGTGCATGGCGAGCCTCGTGGTGATGATCCTCGCCCTCGTGGTGGCGATCTGGCGCATCGTGGCCGCGGGTGACCTGAGAAGCGACGGCCCCGCAGCCGGAACCGAACGCTAGGTCGCGTCCCCGCGCCGCTGGATCGACCGCAGGATGAACCAGGCGGCCACCAGAACGACCCCCGCGGCGCCGGCGATGACCACCTGCCCGATGGCCAGACCGACGAGCACGCCGATGAACGCAAGGGCGGCCACGGCGATAAGCGCGATGGCGACACCGCGGGAGGGCTGTCGCGCGGAAGGCGGCGTGGATGACACATCTGCACCGTACCGCCTTGCCCGTCTGCGGAGCGGGCTAACGTGACGCCCGTGCATTCCCCACGCCTCGCACGAATTGCATGCGGCGCCCTCATCGCGGGCGGAATCGCCTTGGTTGCCACCTCGGGCGGCACCGCCGAGGGATGGGTGAACACCCTCCGGTGCACCGCGCAGTCCGATGCGCAGTCCCTCGACGCCCAGCTCGCCGCAGCCGGCAGCCCGCTTGCGGGAGACGGTGCCACATTCGTTCGGGAGGGCATCGCCAACGACATCGACCCGCGCCTGATCGTGGCGATCGCCGCGCAGGAGACGATGCTCGAGACGTACGGCCCCGCTCAGGCGATCCACAATCCATTCGGGCTCGGGCCGGGCATTGAATTCGACGACGAGTCAGAGGCCATCGCCATGGCCGCCCGCACGCTCGGCAACTATGTGGCAGACGGCCTCGTGACCATTCCCCAGATCGGTGGGCGCTGGGCGCCGGTGGGCGCGAGCAACGACCCCGGCGGCCTGAACGGCGGGTGGCCCGCGGGCGTGTCGCAGTTCTTCAGCACCCTCGGGGGCGACCCCTCGCGTCCGGTCATGGCATCACGCCAGGACCCCGCGCCCACCTGCGCCCCGGCCGCCGCCACAGCGGCGCCCGGCTACCTCGCAGCTCAGCCCTCCGTCATCCCCGCCATCACGCCCACCGATGGCCCGGGGGTCGTCGTCGTGTGGGGGGGCAAGGTGCCGGATGCGCGCGGAGCCTCGGCCGACAGTGGTGGCGACCCGCGCACCGGACGCCCCGCCGTGATCGAGGGCTTCGCATTCCCCGTGGCGTCGCCCAAGGGATCACCCGTGCGCTACGCCGACGCCGGCGATGCCCCGGTCACCATCACGAGCGCCGCCGGCGCCGCTGTCGTGGCGCCCATCACGGGCACCCTGCGCATCGCCGCACCCGCCGATCGCACGACAGGCATCGGCTTCTGGGTCGTCGGGCCGTCGGGCGATCGCGTGGGGCTCGGCGCCCTCGCCACGTACGAGGACGGCATGCGCGAGGGCACCGACGTGCTGGCCGGGCAGCCCATCGGCCGCGCGAACGGGGCAACTGCCGTGGCATGGCGGCGGGGCAGCGCCACCATCGCCGTCCACCCGATGCTTTCCGCCACCCGGCCGTCCGACTGACCGGGGCGCCGGGCCGGTAACCTGCCGGGCGTCACCGCGTCATCGACAGGAGTTCCCGTGCAGGCGATCCGCATGAATGAGCCGGGAGGGCCCGAGGTCCTCGTCCTCGAGCAGGTACCTGACCCCGCGCCCGCACCGGGTGAGGTCGTGGTGTCCCTCAAGGCGGCCGCCCTCAACCGGCGCGATGTCTTCGTGCGAAAGGGCGTGGCGAAGGTGCCGCTGCCGCTGACCCCGGGCTCCGATGGCGCCGGGGTGGTGCACGCGGTGGGCGCCGGGGTCACAGGGGTGTCGGAGGGCGACGAGGTCATCATCCTGCCGTCGCTCGCATGGGGCGATGATCAGCGCGCCCCGGGTTCGCGGTTCCGCATCCTCGGTGGCCCGGACCAGGGCACCTATGCCGAGCAGATCGTCGTACCGGCGGAGAATGTCTTCCCCAAGCCCGCGCGCCTGTCGTGGCACGAGGCGGCGGCACTGCCCCTCGCCGGACTCACCGCATGGCGCGCCCTGTTCACGCGGGCGCGCGTCCAGCCCGGAGAGACCGTGCTGGTCATCGGCATCGGCGGCGGGGTCGCCACGTTCGCGCTGAATCTCGCCAAGGCCGCGGGATGCCGCGTGGTCGCCACCTCGTCGTCCGACGACAAGCTGGCCAGGGCGGCGGAACTCGGCGCCGACGTGGGCGTGAATTACCGCACCACCGGCGATGACTGGCCCGCGGCGGTGAAGGAGGCCAACGGCGGTGGGGTCGACGTGGTGATCGATTCGGTCGGCTCGACCTGGGCGGGAAGCATCGATGCCTGTGCCCCGGGCGGGCGCGTGGTGGTGTTCGGCGGTACCGGCGGCGCCAAGGTGGAACTGGGCGTGCGCCCGGTCACGCTGGGCCAGGTCGCCCTTCTCGGAACGACCATGGGCAGCCCCTCTGAATTCGCACAGTTGCTGGCCGCCGTCGATGCGCAGTCATGGGTTCCGGTGGTCGACAGCGTTCGTCCACTGGGCGACGCCGCCGCGGCGCACGAGCGCGAGGAAGCCGGACTGCACTTCGGCAAGCTCGTACTGGACTGCGCATGAGCACCGCGACTCGACCGCCCCTGGAGCAGCGGCTCCGCCCGATCTGCGCCGTGATCGGGGGCATCGGTGCAGTCCTCGGGGTGATGGCCGCACTGGTCGCCCTCGAGGTCACCACGTTCGGCGGGATCTTCGACACCTTTGCCTCGCGCTCCGGCGGCTGGGCCGGCGCGGTCGCCATGCTCATGGCGCTGATCACGATCGGTGGCGCCATCGTGGTGCGCCGCTCGCCGGCCCTCGGCACGACGCTGCTCTATGTGGGCGGATGCGGCGGTTTCCTCGCTTGCGGGGGTATCTGGCTGATCCCGGGCATTGTCATCCTCGTTGCAGCCAACCTCGCCCTGTGGGCCATCTCCGACCCGTTCAGTGACGCCCCGGTGGGTGCCGGGAACTGATGGACCTCCCGCTCCTTGCCGAGCTCTCGGAGGCCTCGGGGCCCCCGGGCAGCGAGGACCGCGTGCGGGAGATCGTGCGTGCGCGCCTGCACGCATCCACCGACCGGGTCGATGACCTTGCCATGGGCTGTATCGATGGCGTGCGCATGCCCGCGGGCGACGCGGCCGGGCG
>JBIIQA010000136.1:0-4299 GCA_044342355.1 Miltoncostaeaceae bacterium
GGACTTGAACCTCCACGACCCTAGGGGTCACAAGGCCCTCAACCTTGCGCGTCTACCAGTTCCGCCACAGCCGCATATGAGTCCCGATCTCCCGATCGGGCAGCGCGGGGCAATGTAGCAGCACGGCCATGGCAGGAGGCCCTGTTAGAGTGGCGAACACCAGTTCGACACTTCCCACCCAAGGGGCACCACGGATGGCGACGGCACCGACCGGCAGGCAGGCAGAAATCCTCGCGTTCATCGAGGAGCACCTCGAGGCCCACGGCTACCCGCCCACGGTGCGGGAGATCGGTCACGGGGTGGGGCTCGCCTCGCCGTCGACTGTGCATCGCCACCTCGAGAAGCTTGAGGAAGGTGGCCACCTGAAGCGTGATCCGTCGAAGCCACGCGCCATGCTCGTGGGCCTGCGGGGCGGTCGCGCGCGGTCGGCGCCGTCGGCGGCCGGGGGCCCGTCCACCCTTCCGCTCGTGGGCTCGGTGGCTGCGGGCGCCCCGATCCTCGCGGAGGAGCACATCCAGGACCACGTGGCCGCACCCTTCGCCGCGGACTACCTGCTGCGCGTCAAGGGCGACTCGATGATCAACGCGGGCATCCTCGATGGAGACCTGGTTGCCGTGAAGCAGCAGGACACCGCCCGTGACGGCCAGATCGTGGTGGCGCTGCTGGAGGACGAGGCCACGGTCAAGCGGGTGTACCGCGAGCCGGGCGGCGTGCGGCTTGAGGCCGAGAATGAGGCCTACGAGCCCATCCGCAGCCCCGACATCCGGGTGATCGGCTGCGTCGTCGGGGTCATGCGCGACCTGTAGCGGTACGCTTCGAGGTGCGAGCCAGGCAGTCGCGGGGTCCTTCGGGGCCTCGAGGAAAGTCCGGACACCGCAGAGCAGGGTGCTGGTTAACGGCCAGCCGGGGAAACCCGAGGGAAAGTGCCACAGAAACGAAACCGCCCCTCCGGGGGTAAGGGTGAAAAGGTGCGGTAAGAGCGCACCAGCGGTCTGGTGACAGGCCGGCTGGGTAAACCCCACTCGGTGCAAGGCCAAATCGGGACGTCACGGGTTGCTCGCCCAGTCCCAGGTAGGCCGCATGAGGCGTCCGGTAACGGGCGTCCCAGATGGATGACTGTCCACGACAGAATCCGGCTTACGGCTCGCTAACCCGAGGGCCCCGCATGGGGCCCTCGGCATGAGCGGCCTCAGTTGTCGTCGCGGAACGACCGCCCACGGGCATCAACGAGCATGGCGACCACGACGATCACCATCACGAGCACGATCCCGAGTGTGAGCGCGGCACCGAGCCGCGCACCCGCGGCCCACGAGATGAGCGTGCCGATCGCCCCGACGGCAAGGGCCACGACCCATGCGAGCGCATCGACCCTGCTGAATCCCAACGGCCACATGTGGGGGAGTCTAGGCGGCGACGCCGCCGAGACCGCCTGTGCCTGCCGGTCGGGCTCGCGCCGCACCCGCGATGGCGCCGATGGCGTCGAGGGCCTCACCGATGGCGGCCACCGGACCCGAGACGAGCAGGTCGGGCAGCGCCGGGCTGCTGAGACGGGCCCCGGTGGCCCGGGCCAGCGCGAGCGGTCCGGCGTCGACCAGGCCCCTCCGCGAGAGTGCGAACAGGGCAGCCGTGACTTCGCCGATTGCGTGGGCCACCGACACGGGGAGGGCGCCGTCGGTCAGGAGGATGGGCAGTACCTCGTCGGGGCCGTCCGCACCGGGCGGTGGTGCCCCGGCCACCAGTGCCGCGGCGTGCCACACGGCCGGGGCGCTCCCGGGATCGTCACGCGCGACCGTCGCGCAGGCCAGAAGCAGTGCCGACATCCATGCGGCCCTCGGGAGGAACGTACCAAGTCGCATGACCTCCCAGATGTCGTCGCGCGGCATGGAGTGGGCAGCGAGGCCCCGCACGGCGGCGACCTCGCGCCTGACGGCGACGGCGACCCCACGCGGGTCGAGTGCATTACCGCCGCCCGATTGGGCGCGGGCCTCGGCGGCCGCATGCGCAAGAGCGTCGACGACGTCGTCGGGCAGCACCGGCCCGGCTGCCGCCGCCGCCAGCGCCGCGTGCTCGAGGTGGCGCGCCGCGAGGGCACCCCCGCTGCCCACGGCGGGCACGAGGCCATCAGGCCCGGCCGCCGCGAGGGCGGAAAACGCCGCTGCGGGGCCCGCGCCGTCACGGGCCGCGCGGGCGCGGGCACCGAGCACCCGGGCGGACGCGTCGGCGCGCTCAAGGGCTGCGGCCATCTCGTTGATGGCATCGGAGCGGTACGCGCTCATGGCAGCCACGGTAGGCACTGGCCGGGTCCCGGCTCGTTCGCCTTGGGTCTAATCTCACAGGCCCTGCGTTGTGCGGGTGCACGACACCGTTGCGGCCGCACGGCACGCCGGGGGTCGCGTACCGTCAACAGCGTCACGCGCATCCGCGACCGCATCCCAGGAGGACATCGTGGCCCGACTCGAGCCCGGACAGCCCGCCCCCGACTTCACGCTGCCGTCTGACGCCGGCGAGGAGGTCACCCTGTCGTCACTGCGCGGCGCGCCCGTCGTCCTCTACTTCTATCCCAAGGCGATGACGTCGGGGTGCACCACGCAGGCATGCGAATACCGCGACAGCATCAGCGCCTTCGCGGCGACCGGCACCACGATTCTTGCCATCAGCCCTGATCCGGTGAAGCGGCTCGACACGTTCCGCGACAAGGAGGGCCTCACCTTCCCGCTGCTCTCCGATGAGTCGCATGGGGTGCTTGAGGCCTACGGCGTCTGGGTGGAGAAGTCCATGTACGGCAAGAAGTACATGGGAGTGGAGCGCAGCACGTTCATCGTCGACGCGGACGGGGTGATCGCCCATGCCGACTACAAGGTCAAGGCGCCGGGAGACGCAGCGCGCGTTCTCGCCCTGCTTCCCTCGCCGGGCGTACGTATCCTGTAGCTGCGCCCCCCGCCCCAAACCCGACGTGACGTGAGGTACCCCATGGATGTCTTCGAGGCCATTCGCAAGCGCAAGGCCGTCCGCACCTATACCGACCGCCCGGTTCCCGACGACGTTCTCGACCGTGTCCTCAAGGCGGCGCTGTCCGCACCCACGGGGAGCGGATCGCAGGCGTGGAGCCTTCTGGTGGTTCGCGATGAGGCGCGGCGCAGGGAGGTCGCCGACCTCGTCATCGCCGGGGGCGCGAAGTACTTCGCCGCGATGCGCCCGCGCCGCGACGCCTCGCCAGAGGAGCATGAGGCCGAGTGCGTGGCATATGCCGAGAAGATCCTTCCCACCTACCGCATTGCCCCGGTGTGGGTGATGGGCCTGCTGGTGCCGCGGAACAACTACCCCGAGAGCATGGCGGACGGCGGCTACGTCGATGACCTCCTCTCGGTGGCCTTTGCGATGGAGAATCTGTTCATCGCCGCCCGCGCCGAGGGCCTCGGCACCGTTCCCACCTCTGCCTTCCAGAGGTTCGAGAAGGACCGACTGCGGGCGGTCGTGGGCCTCCCCGGTGACGTCGACCCCGTGCTGGTCACCCCGCTGGGGTATCCGGAGTCGTTTCCGGAGGGTCTCCCGCCCGCGCTCAAGAAGAGCTTCCGCGGCTGGCGGACACTCGTTCACGATGAGGCCTGGGGCAACACCCGGGCCGAAGGCTAGGAGCGCCTCATGGCATGGGATGACATCGCGCAGTGGCAGCCCCAGGATCTTTTCGCATCGATCCGCATGGGCGACAACGTGCAGCCCATCGACTGCCGGGAGCTCACATGGCGTGAGGCCGAGACCAAGGTGAAGGGGGCCATCCGCATCGACCCCATGGCGTTCACGTCGGAGATCGCCACTCTGCCCGACGGCAGGGAACTGGTCTTCTACTGCGATCGCCCAGGTGAGGCCACGAGCATGAAGATCGCGCTCACGGCATTTGATGCCGGCCGCACCCGTCTGGGCGTGCTCGTGGGCGGCTTCGATGCCTGGGTGGCGGCGGACTACCCCGTGGAACCCAAGGAGTAGGCCGCCGCCCGCGAGTGGGGGGTGCTACTGGCCCTTCGGCGTGAGGCCATAGCGCTGCTCGATCCACTCGGGAAGCAGGGCCGCGATGGCCCGGATGAGCAGCTCGCGCTCCGACACGGCAACGCGTGCCGCCACCTGCATCACGAGCTTGCCCTCGTCGGATCTCACGCCCGAGACGCCCGCCACCATGTTGTCGCCCTCGGTCTTGTTGTAGACCATGCCGCGAGCGGCCATGGGCCAGTTCTCGCGTGTCCACTGGATGAGGGCCTCTTCGAGGTCCGTCGGTGAGTACTCCAGCAGGGCGCGCTGGAGTTC
>JBIIQA010000137.1:0-4238 GCA_044342355.1 Miltoncostaeaceae bacterium
CGGAGATGGCCGCGCTCGCTGCCGCGCACGGCGACGCCCTCCGGGCTCCCGTGCGCGCGTTCGACATCGGCGGGCGACCCTTCGATCCGGATGCGAAACCCGAACTCATGGGCGTGGTCAACCTGTCGCGCGACTCGTGGTACCGGGAGTCGGTGGTGCCGTCGGCTGCAGCCGCCATCCGGCGCGGTGAGGTGCTGGCCGCGCAAGGGGCCATGATCATCGACATCGGTGCGGAATCAACCCTCGCAAGCGCCGCGCGCGTGTCCCCGGAGGATCAGGTTGCCGGCATCCTCCCCGTCGTCACCGCGCTCCGCGACCGGGGGGTCCTGACCTCGGTGGAGACCTACTCGCCCGATGTCGCCCGCATCATCCTCGGGGCCGGCGCGAATGTGCTCAACCTCACGGGCGTCGAACGCGAGGACGAGATGTACGCCACCGCCGCGGCACACGACGCGGCCATCATCATGTGCTTCGTGCAGGGGGCGAATGTGCGCGAGGTGCACGACCTCGTCCTGGGTGACGACCCCGTTCCCGCCCTGCTCGAGCACTTCGGCCCCCGCATCGACCGCGCAGTGTCCGAGGGGGTTGAGCGCATCGTCATCGACCCGGGGCTCGGCTTCTACTACGGAAACCTGCTCGACGGGCCCACCCGCGTGCGCCACCAGGTGAAGGTGTTCCTCAATACCTTCCGTCTGCGGGTACTCGGCTGGCCGGTGTGCCATGCGCTGCCGCACGCCTTCGACTTCTTCGAGGACGAGGTGCGCTCCGCGGAGCCGTTCTTCGCCGTGCTCGCCACCCTCGGCCGGACCGGACTGCTTCGTACCCACGAGGTGCCCCGCGTGCGCGCGGTGCTCGACACCCTCGGGGCACTTCGCCCGGGGGATGTCCTGCCCGGCGCCTAGGCCCGGCGGGCCACTGCCACGCCCTCCTCGCCGCTCGGCGAGACGGCGATGGCGACGACCTCAAGGGCCTCCTGCGCCAGGAGGGATGACAGCGCGGGCGGGGTGTGACGGAATGACTCGAGCACGCGGATGGGCTCATCCGGCGGGAGGCCGACCGTCACGCCGTCCACCTCGGCCACGCACGGGCGACGGGGAGTCACCTCACCCACGATCACCGGCCCGCCGGGGGTCTCATCCCACCGGAAGGCGATGGGACCCGCGTCGTCAATGCCGATCTCCCGCAGCACCGTCGTGAGCCATTCCCGGGTGGCGGCGTTGTCGTACTGGGCCATGATCGCCGCGCGCGCCCCGTCGTGATCGGGGATCAGGTTGGCGCTCACCATCAGGAGATCACCCGGTTCGAGCAGCGAGACGGCGGGCCGCAGCGCATCCGGGCCGAGCGTGGAGATCACCCCGAACAGGGTTACCACGCGCCCTCCGGCGCGCCGGGGGGCCAGAAGGGGGGAGAGGTCGTCAACCAGCGTGATGTCCACGGCCACCGCGTCAGTGGCATCGACCCCCGGCACGGATGCCATGGCGTCGGCCGCCGCCGTGACCAGCGGCACGCTCACGTCCACCGGGGTGGCCGAGATCCCGGCGCGCCCGGTTGCGGCAAGGGCTCCCAGCAGGCGTCGCTCCTTGACTCCGTCTCCGCATGCCACGCCCACGATGTGCACCGGGCCATCGGCAAGCGCGGCCATCGCCGTGCGCGCGGCATCGTCGTACGCGCGCAGCCCGTCGGCGTCGTCATGCGCAGGGGAGTGCGACGACGCGAGATGGCGCCACCGGGCCGCGGCGAGGTCACCGACGTAGTGAAACCGGTTGTCCACCCGGCGCTGCTCGAGTGCGTTCACGAGGCCTGCCCGATGGGCGGCGGGGGTGACGCTTTCATCGATGCGCACGTCCGGCATGGGGCCGATCGTACGCGGGCCCCGGGTCAGGCCCCGGCCGCGGCCGCCTTGCGGGTCTTCTGCGCCTTGGCCCGGGAGGTGGCGTCAAGCGCCACCTTGCGCATGCGCACGCTGTCGGGGGTGACCTCCACGCACTCATCCTCACGCACCCACTCAAGCGCCTGCTCGAGCGAAAGGGTGCGCGGGGGCACCAGGCGCTCGAGCTCCTCTGACGTGGCCGAGCGCATGTTGGTGAGCTTCTTCTCCTTGGTGATGTTGACGTCCATGTCATCGCCACGGGAGTTCTCACCCACGATCATGCCTTCGTAGACGGCCTCGCCGGGCTTCACGAAGAGCGTGCCGCGCTCCTGCAGCCCGAACATCGCGAAGGTGGTGACCACTCCGGTGCGGTCGGCCACGAGGCTCCCGCGCGTACGGGTGCGTATCTCGCCGTGCCATGGCTCCCACCCCTCGAACACCGAGTGCAGGAGACCGGTACCGCGGGTCTCCGTGAGGAACTCGGTGCGGAAGCCCACAAGGCCGCGGGCGGGCACCAGGTAGTCCATGCGGGTCCAGCCGGTGCCGTGGTTGACGACCTGCTCCATCCGGCCCTTGCGGAGCGCGAGCAACTGCGTGACGACGCCCATCATGTCCTCGGGGACATCGATGGTGACCCGCTCGATGGGCTCATGCCGCTTTCCGTCGACCTCGCGGATGATCACCTCGGGCTTGCCCACGGTGAGCTCAAAGCCCTCCCGGCGCATGGTCTCCACGAGGACGGCCAGCTGCAGCTCACCGCGACCCTGCACTTCCCAGCCGTCTGGCCGGTCGGTGTCCTCGACGCGCAGGGACACGTTGCCGATGAGCTCCTGATCGAGTCGGTCCTTGAGCATGCGGGCCGTCAGCTTCGTGCCCTCCCGGCCGGCGAGCGCGGAGGTGTTGATGCCGATGGTCAGGCCCAGGCTGGGCTCATCGACGGTGATGACGGGCAGCGGGCGGGGATCCGCGGGGTCGGCCAGCGTTTCGCCGATGGTGATGTCGGCGATGCCGGCGACGGCGATGATGTCCCCCGGTCCGGCTTCGTCGACCGGCACGCGGTCGAGTTCCCGTGTGACGAACAGCTCCGCGATCTTCACCTGCTGCATCGAGCCATCGGCACGGCACCACGCCGCCTGCTGGCCCTTGCGGATGGTCCCCTCGTGCACCCGGCAGATGGCCAGGCGGCCGAGGTAGGAGTCGGCCCCCAGGTTGGTGACGAGTGCCTGCAGCGGTGCGCCGTCGGTGTACTCGGGGGCCGGGATGGTGTCGCGCAGCACGTCAAACAGCACCGACAGGTCATCGTCCTGGCTGTCGGCGGTGAGCGACGCGGTGCCGGCCTTGCCGTTGGTGTAGACGATGGGGAAGTCGATCTGTTCCTCGGTCGCGCCCAGATCGAGGAAGAGTTCGTAGACCTCGTCCACCACCTCGGATACGCGTGCGTCCGGCCGGTCGACCTTGTTCACCACGAGCACCACGGGCAGCCCGCCCTCAAGTGCCTTGCGCAGCACGAAGCGGGTCTGGGGGAGGGGCCCCTCGGACGCGTCCACGAGCAGCAGCACGCCATCCACCATGTAGAGCCCGCGCTCCACCTCGCCGCCGAAGTCGGCGTGACCCGGCGTGTCGATGATGTTGATGGTCAGGTCGCCGCGCTTCACCGCCGTGTTCTTGGCGAGGATCGTGATGCCCTTCTCGCGCTCGAGGTCGCCGGAGTCCATGACGCGCGTCTGAACGTCCTGGTTCTCGCGGAAGGCGCCGCTCTGCCAGAGCATGGCGTCGACGAGGGTGGTCTTGCCGTGGTCCACATGGGCCACGATCGCCACGTTTCTGAGGTCATCCCGGGTAGGCACGGCGGCGGACACTAGTGCATGCCCCCCTGCAGGGGCTGACATCATCCCGATGTGACCCCATCGCAGGAAGACGCCGATCCTTGGCGCGAGTCGCGCTGGCCCCCGCTGGCGGCCCTGTTCGTCGCCGCGCTGCTCGAGGTGAGCCTGCCGGGCGACCTGATCCTGGGCGGCGGGTGGGTGCGCTGGATCATCCCGGCCCTCGTGGTGGTGCTCATCGTCGTGGCCGCCGCATCACCGGCCGAGGAGAGCGACCGCCGCCGCCGCCTGGGCATCACGCTGGCCGCCCTGGTGACGCTGGCGAACGCCGTGGCCATCGGGGAGCTCGTGTTCGGCATCGTCGGCGAGGTCGGCTTCGAGGGGAAGTACCTCATCGTCGCCGCCCTGCAGGTGTGGTTCACGAACGTCATCATCTTCGCGGTGTGGTTCTGGGAGATTGACGGCGGCGGGCCGCGCCACCGCGCGATCACCCGCCCCGGGCCGCACGAGTTCCTGTTCGCCCAGTACACGCTCCCCGGGCCATG
>JBIIQA010000023.1:0-15297 GCA_044342355.1 Miltoncostaeaceae bacterium
CCGGGTCGGGCGCTCCCGTCCTCACGGTGCCGGGCACTCGCCGAAACGGGATCGGCGTGTGCGGGGGCCGCACACGCATCATCCCCGGCTGCGATGCCCGCCACCATGAGGACGGGAGCGCCCTCCGCACCCCGCCGATCAGGCGTCGGGCTCGAGCAGGCCCTCCACGCCCTCGGCGGCGCGCACCGGCGCGTACTCGTGCACCTCGTAGTCGGCCATGCCGGAGCTCTTGAAAGGGTCCTCCTCGAGCATGGCCCACATCTCATCCGCGCTCTCGCCGCGCGCGAGGATGAGGCCGCCCACCAGTGGCACCTGCCGGGCCGTGAGCAGGATGCGCCCCGCGTCGAAGTTCTTCATGATCCAGGCCTTGTGCTCTTCAAGGAGCTCGTCGACCTCCTCGATGGGGCGGTTGTAGGTCGCGCGGAGAAGGAACATCAGGCCTCCTGGTCGTCGATGGGCTCCCAGATGAGCTGGGAGAAGTTGATGACGAAGTCGATGCGCCCGCCCACCACGTTGCGCGCCGCACCGGATTCGTCGAGGGGCCGGATCTCGCCGCAGCCCACGCACACCACGTTGTTCAGCCACGAGTAGCGCTCGTCGCCGGTGGTGTGCGTTCCGTGCACCACGATCTGTCGCGGAGATGGCGGCGCTGGTCGGGCGAACCCCCGCCAGTCGAAGATGATCGTGGCGCCGTCATGCGTGGTGATGGCGCCCTGGATGTTGGGGAGCGCGTTCTTGTCGATACGCGAGCGCGGGTGGTTTGCGGCCTGCATGCGCCCAGTGATGCTCCCGGTCACCTCGCCCTCGGCCACGAAGAAGTAATGACCCTCGCTGCCGGCCTCTCCTTCGAGGAGCGTGCCGTGGCCGCCATCCGGGTACCTGAAAATCACGCGGTAGATCGGCTCGAGGCGCATTTCATCTCCATACGGTCACCGGGCATGGACGCTAGCCGCAGCGGGGACCCGAAACAGGAGAACGGTCGATGCGGCCCCTACTGCTGCAGTGCCTCGGCTCCCGGTGCTGCAAGGACCACGTCGTACTCGCGCACGTCGTACCCGGCGACGCCCTCGGTCACGTACGGATCGGCGGCGATGATCGCGTCCACCTCGTCGCGGGTCACTCCCACGGCGACGAGGAGGCCCCCCTGGAGGGGGACCTCCCGTCCCGCGGCGATGAAACGGCCCGCCTCGGCGTTCTCGCGTACCCACCCGCGGTGGGCATCGAGGTGCACCTCGACCTCGTCGACGGGCTTCAGGTAGCGGCCGAGCAGCAGGAACATGGCGGGACTACGCCTTGCAGGTGGCCAGCGACGCGATGAGGCGGTCGGCGTCGGGGGTCTCGAGCGGGGCCACCTGATCGACGTCCACGATGATGCCATTGGCATCGATGACGTAGGTGCAGCGACCGCTCACACCCGCCTGCTCAAGGAAGGCGTCGTAGAGCGTCGCCACATCGCCGCGCGGCTGGAAGTCGGCGAGGAAGTGCACCTCGTCGGCCTTCATCTGCTCCTTGAAGGCGTTGAGGGTCCACTTTCCGTCCACGCTCACGCCGATGACCACGGCGCCCTCGAACGGGCTGCCGTCGGCGCTGATGCCCTTGAACCAGTCCACGCAGACCGGCGAGAACGCGGCCGGGAAGAAGTTCAGGTACACCGGACGGCCGCGGAACTGCGACAGCGTCACCTGCTCGCCGGTGCTGTCGACCAAGGTGAAGTCCGGTGCCTCGGTGCCGATCTCGAGAGCCATGTGATCTCCTGCCGATTCGTCTGTTTACGCGGGGAACGAAGCCCGCAGCGTACATGCGCCGTCGTTAACCGAGGCAGGGATGCGGGGTGCTGTCCGGAAGACAATGGGGGTCCTGACCCGCCCCAATGACGGAGGACCGAATGCCCCCCCGAGATCAGCAGCGCGCTGCAGGGTTCACCATGGCGCTCACCTACGCGGTGGGTGCCCTCGGTATCGGCCTGGCGTTTTCCACGGCGTTCTCCGCCGATCCGTCGTTGCGATGGGGGTGCCTCTTCGCCGTGGGCGTGGCCGGGGTTCTCTCCTTCGTCCGTCACGCGCTCTTCGATCGCGGTGACGCCGCCCGTATGGGGTGGGACAACGGGATGACCAACCCGTTCCAGATCGAGGTCGGCCTCGCGAACCTCGCATGGGGCCTGCTGGCCGTGATCGCGGTGATCCTTGACTGGGGCCTTCCGGTGTACTCCGCCTGCTTCCTCGTCTTCGGCATCTACATGGCCGCGGTGACGGTGTTCAAGGCGATCAGGGCGCGCAGCGGTCAGACGGGGGAATGGCGCGCGGTTCTTCCCGCGGGCACGTTCGCCGTGTTGCTCATCATCATCGGATCCGCCGGGATGTCCGCGGTGGCGTGACCGTTGCCGCGACGACGTGATGGCCACCGGGGTGCCTGTGCCATCGAAACGGGTCGGTAGGGTAGGCGGCATGTCCGACCCCGATCGCACGCGGCGCAGGCGTCCGTCCGGCCCCCCCGTGGGTGGCTGGGGGTTTGGTGCCTCCGGTATCCCATCCGGGTTCTGGGTGGGGCTCGCGTCGCTGCTCGTGGCAGTGGCCATCGTGCTTCTCGCGGCCGATTACACCGGCTACGGCGCCATGCTCGCGGTGCTCGGGCTTGCGGCCGCCGTCAACCTCATCCCGTGACGGCAGAGGCCGCAGCCCTCGCCGAGGCGCTGCGCCGTGCCCGGCCCGATGCCGAGCCGCTCGAGATGGATGCCGATGATCTCGACGC
The DNA here is from genome assembly GCA_044342355.1 of Miltoncostaeaceae bacterium. Classification (GTDB taxonomy): domain Bacteria; phylum Actinomycetota; class Thermoleophilia; order Miltoncostaeales; family Miltoncostaeaceae; genus SYFI01. Next base: position 2,749 of record JBIIQA010000023.1, read on the forward strand.
GCTGGTGCGCGAGGTGGGCGCCGACCCGGACGACCGCGACCTCGTGGGCCGCGCCCTCGTGGAGTGGGAGCGGATGCTCCCCTAGGGCGTGAGCGCACCCGTGGTGAGATCCAGCCCGAGGCGCGCCGCCAGCGCCGAGGCGAGGGAGTCCTCCACCCGGGCCCGGTTGGCGGTACCGCCCTCGGTCGTGATGGAGGTCGCGGGCACGTCGGGGGCGCCGCATGCGCTCATGCGCGCAAACCATGCGAGGTCGGGATCGACGTTCAGCCCGATGCCGTGCATGCTCACGCCCTCGGCCACCCGTATCCCCACGCTCCCCAGCTTGCGGCCATCCACGTAGGTGCCCATGCGGTCGTGGTCGGCCCCTGCGCCCGTCACACCGGCGTCCCTCGCGGCATCGGTCATGCCATCCACCAGCGCCTCCACGAACCGGCGCACGCCGGGCCCCCCGCGCAGGTCCATGATGACGTAGCCGGTCACCTGCCCGGGGCCATGCCAGGTCATCTGGCCACCCCGGTCGGACGCGAGGCATGTTCCCCCGAGGGCGGCGAGCGCGTGGTCGTCGATGAAGAGGTCGTCGCGCGTGCCATGCCGGCCGTAGGTGTAGACCGGATCATGTTCGAGCAGCCAGATGATCGTGGGGCAGTCGCCCGCCCGCACCAGATCGGCGAGTCTGCGCTGCTCGTCCCATGCCTCCACGTATCCGATGCGTGCGCTCCGGGCGAGCAGGGCGGGGCGCATCAGATGAGCAATGCGGCGGGGTGCTCCAGCAGCTCCGCCACACGGCCGAGGAACGTGGCGGCCTCGGCCCCGTAGGCCACGCGGTGGTCCACTGACAGGGAGAGGGTCATCACCTCACGGACCACCACGTGCCCGTCGATGACCACCGGCCTCGGCACCGCGCGTCCGACGGCGAGGATCGCCGCCTCACCGGGGTTGATCACGGCGCGGAAGCGATCCACCCCGAACATCCCCAGATTGGTCACCGAGATGACCGACCCCTCCAGCTCGTCGGGGCGCAGCGCGCCGGAGCGCCCGCGGCGGGCCAGATCGCGCACCTCACCGGCGATCAGCGGAACGCCCTTGGCGTCGGCGCCGCGGATGACCGGGACGATGAGGCCACCGGGCACCGACACCGCGACACCCACGTCCACGGCGTCCGGCACGACGAGGTCGTCACCCTCGGTGCGCGACACCATGTCCGGGCGCTCGCGCACGGCCATGGCCACCGCGCGGATGACGAAGTCGTTCACGCTCGGCCGGTTGTCCTCGGGGAGCGCCACGCGCAGGTCGGCGCGTGCGGCGGCGAGTGCGGTGGTGTCGACATCGCGCTCAAGGGTGAAGTCGGGGATCGACACGGCCTCGTCCATGCGGCGGCTGATCGTGCGCTGCAGCCGGGTGAGGGGGGTACGCCTGGCGGCGGGCCAGTCGCCGACCGCTGCGGTGGCCGGCGGTGGCGGGGGCGCCGGGACTGCCGCGGGAATGGGGTCCGTGGGTGCCGCTGCGGTGGGCACGGCGACCGGGCGCGGCGCGGCGTCTTCCGCGCCGCCGATGAGGCCCTCGACGTCGGCCTTGACGATGCGCCCGCCGGGCCCCGTGCCCGTCACCGACGTCAGGTCGATTCCCTCACGCGCGGCGATGGTGCGTGCGAGCGGTGATGCGGCCACGCGGTCGTCGGGCGCCGCGACGTCGGCGGGCGTGAACGCGCTCGCGATGCTCGGGGCGGTCCCGTCATCGGCCGTGGGGATCCCCGTGGCCAGCGACTGCTCCTTCGCGGTCGCCTCATCGGCCTCGCGCACGGCCTCGATCTCCTGGGTGGGCGCGTCGGGCATCTCGATGATGCCGGTCATCCCGGGGTCGGTCGCCTTCGCCGGGCTGACGGGCGGCACCCCCGCCGGTGCCACGGCCCCGTCCCCGATGTCGGCGATGGGCGCACCCACGTCGAGCGTGTCGCCCTCGACGGCGATGATGCGGAGGGTTCCGTTGGCGGGTGCCTCCACGGTCATGGTGGCCTTGTCCGTCTCGATCTCCACCAGAGGCTCCCCGCGGGTCACGGCGTCGCCCTCGGCCTTCAGCCACCGGATGACGGTGCCCTCCTCCATGGTGTCCGAGAGCTTGGGCATGAGCATCTCGCTCATCGGGGCGCCTTCCGTCCGATCGTGGCCATCACGGCTGCCACCACGTCCGCGGGCTGCGGAATGGCGGCCTGCTCCAGGTTCTTTGCGTAAGGCATGGGCACGTCGGCCGCGTTGACCCTGCCGATTGGGGCATCGAGCCAGTCGAAGCACGCGTCATAGAGATGGGCGGCGATGCCCGCGGCGATGCCGCACTCGGGCCAGCCCTCGTCCACCACCACGGCCCGGGACGTGCGCCGCACGCTCCCGGCGAGGGTGTCGAGATCGAGCGGTCGGAAGGTGCGCGGGTCGATCACCTCCACCTCGATCCCCTGTTCGGACAGCTGGGCGGCCGCGGCCAGCGCGACCCACACCATGCGCGAGTGGGCGATGACGGTGCAGTCGCGCCCGGGTCGGCGCACCACGGCCTGGCCGAAGGGGATGAGGTCGTCCGTGCCGCCCACGGGCCCCTTCTTGCCGTACAGGCCCTCGCTCTCGAGGAAGACCACCGGGTCATCATCACGGATGGCCGTCTTCAGCAGGCCCTTGGCGTCTTCCGGCGTTGACGGTGCCGCCACCTTGAGACCGGGCACGTGGGTGAACCAGGCGTCGAGCGAGTGCGAGTGCTGCGCGGAGAGCTGGTGCCCCGCCCCGCCGGGCATGCGGATGACCATGGGAACCGCCACCTGCCCACCGAACATGTAGTGGATCTTCGACGCGTTGCTCACGATCTGGTCCATGGCGACGAGGGCGAAGTTGACCGTCATGATCTCGATGACCGGGCGGAGGCCCGCCATGGCAGCGCCGACCCCGAGCCCCGTGAAACCTGCCTCGGTGATGGGGGTGTCCACCACGCGTCCCTCGCCGAACTCCGCCAGCAGTCCCTTCGTCACCTTGAAGGCGCCGTCGAAGTGCCCGATGTCCTCACCCATGAGGAATACGTCGGGGTCGCGGAGCATCTCCTCGCGAAGGGCCTGGTTGAGCGCCTCGCGGTAGGTCACCTGTGCCGGGCTGTCGCTCATGGCCTCACCAGCGCGCTGCCGCGCGCGTGGTCGTTCCAGGGCTGGGCGTACACGTTGCGTGCGAGCTCGGACACGGGCACCTCAGGACTCTCCTGCGCGAAGGTGGTGGCGTCATCCACGATGACTTCCACCTCGCTGCGCATGGCGGCGATCCCCCCGGCGTCCATGATGCCCTCGCCGAGCAGGACGCGCTCGAAGGTCATCAGCGGATCGCGCGCACGCCAGCGCTCCTTCTCCTCGCTGGCCCGCACCGTGTCGGGGTCACTCATCGAATGGCCGCGGTAGCGGTAGGCCAGAAGCTCCACGGCGGCCGGACGGTGCTCCTCGCGGGCGATGCGCGTGGCCTCGGACAGCGCGGCCCGAACGGCCAGCACATCCATGCCGTCCACCTTCCACGCCTCGATTCCGTAGGCCTCGGCGCGCGGGAAGAAGTCCTCCTGGGCCGAGGCGCGCTCGACGGGGGTGCCCATGCCGTACTGGTTGTTGAGGATGAGGAACACGATCGGCAGGTTCCAGAGCGCCGCCATGTTGAAGGCCTCGGACACCACGCCCTGATTGGCCGCCCCCTCGCCGAACATGGTGACCGAGACCTGATCGGCCTCGCGGTAGCGGATGGCCCAGGCCAGGCCGAGCGCCAGGGGCACAGATCCGCCGACGATCCCGTATCCGCCGTAGAACGACCGTGCAGCGTCCATGAGGTGCATCGAGCCACCCCGACCGCCGCACAGGCCGGTGGACCGGCCGAGGAGCTCCGCCATGACGGCCCGCGGATCGCTGCCCCGCGCGAGCGCCTGCCCGTGCTCCCGGTACGTCGAGGTGAGCGGGTCGTCGGGGCGCAGCGCGCTGACCGTGCCGGTGATGGCCGCCTCCTCGCCGATGGCGAGGTGGAGGAATCCCCCGATGCGACCGGCCATGTATTCCTCGGATGCCCGCTCCTCGAACCGCCGGATGAGGGTCATCGTGCGCAGGATGTGGCGCATCTCGTCGGCGGGCGGAACGGGTGGTGGCGCGGTGCTCATGGGCGCTCCTCGAGGTGCAGTTCCACGACGGTGACGTCGCGCCAGTCGCCCTGCACCCGGCCGTGCGCCCGGTGCACCCCGACCTCGCGGAACCCGCGGCTTGTCGCGAGCGCATGCCCCGGGGCGTTGCCGTCGAGGATCATGCCCACCAGCTTCCAGTAGCCGAGCGCCGGTGCCTCGGCGATGAGGTGATCGAGCATCCTTGCTCCCACGCCGTGCCCACGGGCGTCCCCGGCCACGTACACCGTGTACTCGGCAACGCCGTCGTACCAGGAGCGGTGTGAGAACGGTGCGAGGGCGGACCACGCATGAACATGGACGGAGTCGGCGAGCACCCAGACCGGTGCCCGGTCCCCGCGTGCGCTGAGCCACGCGGCCCGCTCCGGGGCGTCGTGCGGTCCCTGCGCGAAGGTGGCCACGCCCGTGGCGATCGCCTCGTCGTAGATGACGCCGATACCACCGGCATCATCGAGGGTGGCGCGGCGGATGACGGCGTCATGTGGCGACACGCGGTTCAGCCTAGACCAGCGCGTTCCCGTGGCCGCGGCAGTCATCCCACCCCGACGTCCGCGGGACGGTCCTTGAGCGTGAGCGTGGCGCTCTTCTCCTCGCCGTCGCGCAGCACGGTCACCGTGATCTTCTCGCCGACGGTACGGCTCGCGACCGCCTGGCTGACGTCGGCCATATCGGTGATGGGCACGCCGTTGATGGCGATGATGAGGTCGGCGCCCCTGGGCACCGCCGCGTCGCCGTCCTCGGCGGCCCTCAGGCCCGACTCCCGGGCCGATCCGCCCTCGGTGGTCTCACTGATGAGCACCCCCCGCCGGCCCTCGAGGCGAAGCTTCGCGGCGAGCGCCGGGGTGAGTTCGCGACCGGTGATCCCGATCCAGGCGTGCTCGGGTTCGCCACCGTCGATGATCGATTCGGCGATGGGCTTGATGGTGTCGATGGGAACGGCGAACCCGAGGCCGACGCTGCCACCGGTCTGGCTCGCGATCTGCGTGTTCATCCCGATCACCCGCCCGCCCCCGTCGAAGAGCGGGCCACCGGAGTTGCCCTGGTTGATGGCGGCATCGGTCTGGATCGCGTTCTGGATGGCGAACCCGTTGGGCGACTCGATCGTGCGCTTGAGCGCCGAGACGATGCCGGTGGTGGCGGTGCGCTCGAAGCCGTAGGGGTTGCCGATCGCCACCACGTCCTGGCCGACCACGAGCCCGCTGCTCCGGCCGAGCGGGACGGGCCGCACGCCGCCGGGCAGCCCGTCGATCTTCACCACCGCGAGATCGGTGGACTTGTCGATGCCGAGGATCCGGGCCTTCTTCACCGTGCCGTCGGAGAACGTCACGCCGGTATCGGTGCTGCCATCCACCACATGCGCATTGGTGAGGATGTGGCCCGTGTCGTCCACCACGAATCCCGAGCCCAGCCCCTCGCCCTGCGAGCCCTTGGCCGTGATGAGCACCACTGCCGGCGACTCGCGCCGAACGATCTCGGCCACGCCGAGCCCGGCCCCCGACGGGGCCTCGGCGGCCCGGGTGGCCCCCACGGAGGCGGCCGTGGTGAGCACCGGCGACGACTCGCGGATGATCGTGGTGTCACCGCCGAACCCCACTGTGGCGCCGGTGACGCCGAGGGCCACTCCGGCGCCGATGACGGCGGGTATGGCCACGTAGGCCATGCGCCGCCACGGCGATTCGCGACGCGGCGGGGATGGGTTGGGAGATGCGTTCCTGATGCGCGGATCATTGGTCATGGGTCACGTTCTACCGCGGCTTCATTAGGGCTGCGTTATGACCGGTACGATCAGGACATGTCAGAGCGGGTACTCGTGGTCGATGACGAGAAAGCCATCCGGCGGGTGGTGGAGTACGCCCTTCAGGAGGGTGGCTTTGAGGTGCTCTCCGCCGGTCGCGGTGACGACGCCCTGGCCATCATCGAGTCGGAGCCCGTCGACCTCGTGGTGCTCGACCTGATGCTCCCGGGTATCGATGGCATCGAGGTCTGCCGCCGCATTCGCGCCACACGCAACGTCCCCATCATCATGTTGTCGGCCCGGGACGACGAGGTCGACAAAGTGCTCGGCCTCGAGATGGGAGCCGATGACTACGTCACCAAGCCATTCTCGCCGCGCGAGCTGGTGTCGCGTGTGAAGGCCAACCTGCGCCGTGCGCGGGTGGCCCCGGTGCAGGAGGACCCGGTCCGTGTGGGCGAGATCGAGGTCGATCCGGCCGCACGCACCGTGACGCGGGGTGGCGAGGACATCCCGCTCACCTTCTCGGAGTTCGAGATCCTGCTCAAGCTCATGAAGGCGCCGCGCCGGGTGTTCACCCGCGAGGAGCTCATGGACCACCTGTGGAACGGCTCGTTCTACGGTGATCTCCGCAGCGTCGACGTGCACGTGCGTCACCTCCGGCAGAAGGTCGAGCGCGACCCCGCCAACCCGGTGCTCATCCGCACGGTGCGCGGCGTCGGATATGCGCTCGGCCGGGAGGACGGGCCGGCGGAGTGAGTCGGCCCCGGGGACGCACCGGGCTCCAGACCTGGCTCATCGGCTCCTTCGTCATCCTGGGGGCGGCCGCGAGCCTCATGATGTTCCTCGTGCTGCTTCCGACCCTCGAGGGCAGCGTGGTCACCGGTGCCACGGAGCGCACGTCACAGGCGACAGTCAAGGTTTTGCGCAACCTGTCCGAGGCGCCTGGCGAGGGCTATGGGCTCACCGACGCCGAGGGAGACGCCTACGCGCGCCAGGTGGCGTCGGAGGTGCGCGGCGCCGTGCGGTACTGGGACGTTGCCACCGGACAGCACACCGGCGACCTCGCGGCCGTTCCCGGCGCGTTCGAACCCGATGTCCCCACGGCCGAGGCCGAGCTCGCCGGCAAGTCCGAGTCGGCCGAGCCCGTGCGCGTGCGCGTGGCCGAGGGCCCCGACAACGCACGCACCGTGTTCTCGGCTGTGCGCGTGACGCAGGGGGGCAGCGTCGTGGGGATCGTGGAGGCCGCCGTGCCGGTGCCTCCGCCCACGGCCGAGATCGGTGCCCTGCAGCGGCGCGTGCTGTTCGCCGTCGTCACGGTCCTCCTCCTCGCGGCCGTCGCCGGCCTTGCCATGTCACGACTGCTCGGGCGACGCATCGGCCGCGTGGCCGACACCGCCGCGCGCCTGTCGGGGGGTGATCTCTCCGCGCGGGCCCCGCAGGCCTCGCCCCGGGAGGTCGCCACGCTGGCCGACGGCCTGAACAAGATGGCCGAGCGCGTGCAGCAGCTCGTCGGCACGGTCACTGGGGAGCGCGACCGCGCGCGCACGCTGGTGGCCGGGCTCGCGGAGGGCGTGGTGATGATCGACCCCTCCGACGAGGTGATCGTGGCCAACGACGCCGCCATGCGCATGATGGGCGACGGGCTCGATCCCACCCTCACGTCCCTCGTTGCACGGGCGCGCGAGGAGCAGCGGCTCGTCGAGGGCGCTGAGGTGGAGCTGCCCGCGGGGGGCGCGCTCGCCGTGACCGCCGTGCCCCTGTCGGAGCCGGCCGGCACGGTGGTGCTCACGCTGAGGGATGTCACGGAGCAGAGGGCGCTCGACAGGACGCGGCGCGAGCTGGTGGCCAACGTCTCGCATGAGCTCAAGACCCCGGTGGCCGCTATCCGCGGGTTCCTCGAGCTGATGGAGGATGAGTCGATGCCCCCGGAGGCACGCCGGGAGTTCGTGGGCCTGATGAGCACCGAGGCCGCGCGGCTGCAGCGCCTCGTGGACGAGCAGCTGCAGCTGGCGCGGCTCGACTCGGGTGGCCTGCCGCTCGCGGTGGAGGACATGGACCTCGCGTCGCTCGTGCGCGCGGCCGTCCACCCACGCGCTGTGCTGGCCGAGCGCGAGGGGCTCGTCATGCGGGTGGACGCCAGCACCCCGGTGCCGATGGTGGGCGATCCTGCGCGCCTCGAACAGGTGCTGCTCATCCTCCTCGACAACGCCGCGCGGCACACGCCGACCGGCGGAACCATCACGGTTGCGGCGCGCGTGCAGGGCGGCGATGCGCTCATGACCGTGTCCGACACGGGAGAGGGCATCCCCCCCGATGCGATCGCACACGTCTTCGATCGCTTCTACCGCGCCGATGCCGCCCGCGCGCGCGATGATCGCCGCGGCGCCGGGCTCGGCCTGGCCATTGCCCGGGGTATCGTCCGCGCACATGGCGGTGACATCGAGGTGCGATCGGACCCTGGCCGGGGCGCCGTCTTCACCATGCGGCTGCCGCGTGACGCGGCAGTAGGCTCCACGTCATGACCCGGGGTATCGCACTGGTGACGGGCGCCGGACGTGGCGTCGGGCGGGCCACGGCTGAGCGACTGGCCCGTGGTGGCTACGTGGTGGTGGCCGGCGTGCGCGATCTCGACCGCGCGCGGGAGGAGTACGGCGATCCGCCGGGCATCCACCTGGTGCAGCTCGACGTCACCGTGCCCGCGCATATCGCCGGGGCCGTGGAGATCGCCACCGACTTCGCCGGCGGCGGGGCCATCGACGTGCTGGTGAACAACGCGGGCCACGCGATGATGGCGCCGCAGGAGAGCGGCGATCTCGATGTCGCGCGCGCCATGTTCGAGACGAACGTCTGGGGCGCCGCCGCCATGGTGCAGGCCGTCGTGCCGGCCATGCGTGAGGCCGGCCGCGGCACCGTGGTCACCGTGTCGTCAATCGGCGCGCGCCTCACCAATCCGCTCGTGGGCTTCTACCACGCGTCGAAGTACGCACTGGGATCCCTCTCCGAGGCGCTGTCGGTGGAGCTCGGCCCCTTCGGCGTGCGCGTCATCATGATCGAACCCGGCATGATCGACACCGACTTCCCGAAGGCCACCGCCCTGTCCGGCGCTGTCACCGATCCGGCGTCGCCGTACGCGCCACTTTTCGACGATCTTCGCGCGGGCTTCGGCCGGTGGCGCGAGCGTGACGACGCCAGCACGGCCGAGAGCTGCGCCGAGGTCATCTGGGATTCCATCCACGCCGACGTGCCCCCCATCCGCGTGGTGGTGGGAGACGACGCCGCCGAGCTCGACCGCGCAATCCGCACGTCAAACGGGGACGCCGAGTTCCAGGAGCGCATCAGGGGGTTCCTCGGGCTCGACTGGCCCCCCCGGCCCCCGGCCCCGGCGGACTGATGCGCGTCGTGGCCGCGCCTGCCCCGTTCAAGGCGGCGCTCGGCCCGGCTGCCGCCGCGGCGGCAATCGCGGCGGGCGCCCGTCTCGCCGGCGCCGACGTGGTGGAGGTGCCGATGGCCGACGGCGGGGAGGGCACGCTCGATGCGCTTCTGGCTTCGGCAGGGGGACGACGCCTGGCTGCCCGGGTGCACGACCCCCTCGGCCGCCCCGTGACTGCCGCCTTCGGCCTGCTGCCGGATGGAACCGCCGTGGTGGAGCTGGCGCAGGCCTCCGGGTATGAGCGCCTGACCACCGGTGAGCGCGACCCCGAGGCCACGAGCACGCGTGGCACCGGCGAGCTGATCCGCGCGGCTCTCGATTCGGGCGCGAAGCGCGTGCTGGTGGCGGTGGGGGGCAGCGCCACGATCGATGGCGGCATGGGCATCGCCGTGGCCCTCGGCGCACGCGTGCTCGATGGTGACGGCGGCGAGCTCGAGCCCACCGGCGCCGCGCTGTCGCGGGTGAGGTCGGTCGACCTCACCCGCCTTGACCCACGGGTCCGGACGATCGCCATTGAGGTGGCGTGCGACGTCACGAGTCCCCTCACGGGCCCCGACGGCGCCGCGTACGTGTTCGGGCCGCAGAAGGGTGCGACGCCCGCGGCCGTGAAGCGGCTGGACGGGGGCCTGGCGCACTTCGCCGCCGTGCTCGCCGCGCAGGGCATGCCCGATATTGCCGGGGTGCCGCGCGCGGGCGCGGCCGGTGGTGCGGGGGGTGGCCTCGGGGCGATGCTCGGCGCCACGCTCACCGACGGGGGCGCGCTGGTGGCCCGGGCCGCCGGGCTTGCGGCCGCGCTTGCGGGGGCTGATCTCTGCATCACGGGCGAGGGTCGCCTCGATGCCCAGACGGCCACCGGCAAGGCTCCCGCCGCCGTGGCGCGTGCATGCGCTGATGCAGGCGTCCCGTGCGTCGGGGTGTTCGGTCAGGTCGATGTGCCGCCGGCAATGGCGCGGCGCATGGGGCTTGTCGGTGCATTCCCCATCGGGCACGCCGTGCGCGGCCTCGACGAGGCGCTCGCCGAAACGGCCGAGGACCTGGCCGCCACCGCCGCGTCGGTCGTCGCGCTGGCATCCGGCCGCTGGTAGGGTCGCCCGCTGTGAGCCAGAACCTCAAGGGCCTCGTTCTTTCCGGTGGCGCCGGGACGCGACTTCGCCCCATCACCCACACGTCGGCCAAGCAACTCGTGCCGGTGGCGAACAAGCCCGTGCTCTTCTACGGGCTCGAGGCCCTGCGCGATGCGGGCATCCGCGAGGTGGGCATCATCATCGGCGATACCGGGGATGAGATCCGCGAGGCGGTGGGCGATGGATCAGCGCTTGGCATCGAGGTCACGTTCATCCCGCAGGACGCCCCGCTCGGCCTCGCGCATGCGGTGCTCACGGCCGAGGACTTCCTCGGCGACTCGAGCTTCGTCATGTATCTGGGCGACAACCTGCTGCGCGATGGCATCACGCCGCTCGTGGAGGAGTTCCGGGCCACCGATCCCGACGCCATGATCCTCCTGCAGAAGGTGCCGAACCCCTCGAGCTACGGCGTGGCCGTGCTCGACGGTGGCCGCGTGGTGAGCCTCGAGGAGAAGCCTGCGGAGCCGAAGAGCGACCTCGCGCTCGTGGGCGTCTACATGTTCACGCCCGCCATCCTCGACGCGGCAAAGGCCATCGCGCCATCGCCGCGCGGGGAGCTCGAGATCACCGATGCCATCCAGTACCTGATCGACCAGGGCAAGCGGGTGGAGCCCCACGTGGTGACCGGCTGGTGGAAGGACACCGGCATGCTCGAGGACATGCTCGAGGCCAACCGCCTGATCCTCGACGTCATCGAAGCCCGCATTGACGGCGAGCTCATCGACAGCGACATCGAGGGTCGCGTGGTGGTGGAGGAGGGCGCGCGCGTGGTGAACAGCCATATCCGCGGACCCGCCGTCATCGGGCGCGACGCCGTGATCGAGAACGCCTACGTGGGCCCGTACTCGTCGATCTCCACCGGCTGCGTGGTGCGCGGGGCGGAGATCGAGCACTCGATCCTCCTCGAGCGCAGCCGCATCGAAGACCTCGACGCCCGGGTGGAGAGCAGCCTCATCGGCCGCGACGTCACCATCTCCCGCACCGACGCCAAGCCGCGGGCCTACCGGTTCCTGCTCGGCGACTCGTCGGTGATCGGCCTCACCTAGGCGCATTCCGTGAAGGCGCTCGTCATCGGCCACCGGGGGATGCTCGGAACCGACCTCATGGATCACCTCGCGGCCGAGGGCCACGAGGCCGTGGGGCTCGACCTCCCCGAGATCGACATCACCGATCGCCGGCAGGTGATCCGGAAGGTCTCGGAGGCCGCTCCCGACGTGGTGTTTCACCTCGCGGCCTGGACCGACGTGGACGGCGCCGAGGAGCACGAGGAGCAGGCGCTGCTCGTGAACGGCGAGGGCACGCGCAACGTGGCCATCGCCAGCCGCGAGGCCGGTGCGGCGCTCGTGGCGGTATCCACCGACTACGTGTTCCCGGGTACGGGAGGTCCCTACCAGGAGGACTCGGCCACCGATCCCATTCAGGCCTATGGCCGCACGAAGCTGGCAGGTGAGCGCCTCGCGGAGCTGGAGTACCCCGAGGGCACGCGCATCGCGCGCACTGCCTGGCTGTACGGGGCGCATGGCCGCAACTTCGTGGACACCATGATCGGCCTCGGCACCGACCCGTCACGCGACCACGTGGACGTGGTGGCCGACCAGACCGGGTGCCCCACATCGACGAGGGATCTGTGCCCGGCGCTGGTGGCCGTGGCCGAGCTGCCGCCCGGGGTCTACCACTGCGCGGGTGGCGGCAGCACGACGTGGGCCGGGTTCTGCCGTGAGGCGTTTCGCCTCGCCGAGGTCGACTGCGAGGTGCGCGACACCACCACGGAGGCGTTCGCCCGTCCGGCCCCGCGGCCGGAGGTGAGCGTGCTCGAGGTGACCCACGGGGGAGCCCCGCGCCTTCGCGCGTGGGAGGATGCCCTCGCCGACTACATCAGGGAGCGTTCGTGAGGGTCCTCATCACCGGCGGTTGCGGGTTCATCGGGTCCGAGGTGCTGCGCGTTGCGCTGGAGCACGGTCACGAGGTGGTCAACCTCGACAAGCTGACGTACGCGGGAAACACCGCGAACGTGGCCGAGTTGATGAACGACCCGCGGTACTCGTTCATCCACGGCGACATCGCCGACCCGGAGATCGCGCGCAAGG
>JBIIQA010000081.1:0-6668 GCA_044342355.1 Miltoncostaeaceae bacterium
GGACAACGACGACTCCGGCACCGATCGCTGGAGCACCATCGCGTTCGCCGTGACGGCGGGCAGCACGTACTACCTCGCGGTGGATGGCTACGGCGGCTGGACGGGGTCGACCGTGCTCAACTGGTCGCTGAGCGGAACGGCGCCCGCGCCCCCGGTCATCCCCAACGACATGTTCACCGACGCCACCGCCATCAGCGGCGCAACAGGCCAGATCACCGGCACCACGGCAGGGGCGAAGCGCGAATCGGGCGAGCCCACACACGGCGACGCCAGCGGACGGGCCTCGATCTGGTACCGGTGGACCGCGCCGGTATCGGGCACCCTCCAGCTGTCCACTCAGGGCTCGGCGTTCGACACCCTGCTTGCCGGATACAGCGGCGACGCCCTCAGATCGCTCACGCAGCTCGGTGCCAATGACGACAACGGCGGCGGCGGCCTGTGGAGCAGCATCGCCATGCCGGTAACCCAGGGCTCCACCTACCGGATCGCCGTGGATGGATGGGGTGGCTACAGCGGAGCCACCACGCTGGCGTGGTCCCTCCAGGCGCCGACACAATCACCCGGTCCTTCCCCCGCGCCCACACCCGCGCCTTCGCCGGGCCCGGTCACGCGCGCCGCTGCGTCATGGGGACTCGACCGCATCGATCAAGCGGCGCTGCCGCTCAACGGCACCATCAACACACCGCAGAACGGTTCGGGCGTGACCGCCTACGTCATCGACACCGGCGTGCGGCCCGACCACGCCGACTTCGGTGGCCGCGTCGCCGGGGGCTTCTCCTCGATCAATGATGGCAACGGGTCAAACGACTGCAATGGTCACGGGACCCACGTGGCCGGAACGGTTGCGGGCACCGCCTACGGCGTGGCCCCCGGGGCCACCGTCGTACCCGTGCGGGTGCTGAGCTGCAATGGCTCGGGATCCACCTCGGGCGTCATCGCCGGCATCGACTGGGCCGTGCGTCATCATCAGGCCGGCACGCCGGCCGTGGCCAACATGAGCCTGGGCGGTGTGTCCTCTCCGGCCCTCAACGCCGCCGTGGCCGCAGGCGTGGCGGATGGCATCACCTTCGCCGTCGCTGCCGGGAACTCCGACGCGGATGCATGTGATGCGTCACCGGCCTCCGAGCCCTCAGCGCTCACCGTGGGCTCCACCACCTCTGCCGATGGCCGCTCGTCATTCTCGAACTGGGGCTCCTGCCTCGACATTTTCGCCCCGGGATCAAGCATCCGCTCCGCGTACCACACCTCGCCCACGGCGACGGCCACGCTGTCGGGTACGTCCATGGCATCCCCGCATGTGGCGGGCGCGGCGGCCCTGCTGCTGTCATCCACGCCCAGCGCCACGCCCGATGCCGTGCGCGCCGCCATGGTGCAGGGTGCCACGGGCGGCGCGATCTCCGACCCCAGGTCACCGACGAATCTTCTGCTCAACGTGTCGGCGGGCATCACGCCTGCTCCCGCTCAGACACCTGCGCGCGAGACGGCACCGGGCAACGCGCCCACGCCCGTGACCGGCCCCGGCAGTGCCGGCGGCGGAGCACCGGTCGCAGCCCCGCGCCGCACCCGCTCGGTCGCCCCTCCGCCCACGCCCAGGCTCAAGGCCGCCAAGCGCACGACCACCGGCGCGAGGCTGAGCATCTCGGGGTCGGGAACCAGCTACTGGGTGCTCATCAACGGCCGGGTCGTGGCACGCACCACGTCGGCTTCGCCGCTCATCCGCACCAAGGCCGCAAAGCCGGGGGCACGGGTGAGGGTGCGTGCGGTCAACGCCTCCGGCGCCTCTCCGCTCTCGAACACCATCCGGCTCTAGCGGCGCAGGCGCCGCCGGATACCTGGCGGAGTTCGGAACGCGGGGCCACCCCAGCGGCGGCCCCGACCCGCATGAGGCCAGCGGTACCGGGTAGCGTGAGCGCCCAGTACCCGATCCGCACCCCCGGGAGGACGATGTGAGCAGTGCTGCGTCCGCGACCCCCGCGGGTATCCCCCGCCGTGCAGGCCTCGTACTGGTGGCCCTCATCCTGGGCGCGTTCGTGTGCAACATCGGCCTGTCCGTGGCCAACATCGCACTCCCGGACATCGGGCGCGACCTCAATGCGTCTCAGACATCGCTGACCCTGGTGGCCGTGGGCTGCACCCTGGGGCTCGCCATGTCGGTGCTGTACTTCGGCGCAGTCGGGGACCGCTATGGCCGCAAGCGGCTGCTGATGCTGGGCCTGGCCATCACGGTTCCCGCGAGCGCCCTCTCCGCATGGGCGCCCACCGTGGAACTGCTCATCGCCGGGCGCCTGCTCACGGGGCTCGCCGCCGGTATGGCCTATCCCACCACCCTCGCGCTGGTGACGGCACTCTGGGATGAGGGGCCCGCGCGCACGAGGTCAATCGCCCTGTGGTCGGGCGTGAGCGGCGGCGCCGCTGTCCTGGGGCCGGTGCTCGCGGGGCTGCTGCTCGAGGACTTCTGGTGGGGCTCGGTGTTCCTCATCCCCGTGCCCTTCGCCGTCGCCGGCCTGATCATGGTGTGGCGCCTTGTACCGCCCGGCGTTCACGAGTCGACAGAACGCATTGATCACACCGGAGGGGTGATATCGGTGGTCATGGTGGCTGCCCTGATTTTGGGCATCGGCATCATCTCGGCCCCGGGAAAGCTGGCGATGGCCATCACGCTGCTGGTGGTGGCCCTGCTTCTCGCGGTGGCGTTCACGTGGCATGAGAAGCGTGCCGCCAACCCGCTGTACGACCTGACATACGCCGTTCGGCGGCTCTTCTGGGTGCCGGCGATCGCCGGGATGATCATCTTCGGATCGCTCATGGGGGCGATGTTCGTGGGCCAGCAGTTCATGCAGAACGTGCTGGGCTACTCCACCCTCGCGGCAGGTGCGGCAGTACTGCCCGCAGCCCTCGGCATGGTGGGCGTCGCGCCCCTCTCGGCGCGCCTGGTCGCGGCCCGGGGGTCACGCGACACCATGCTGCTGGGCTACGCCTTCATCCTTCCCGCCTTCCTCGTGATGCTCATCTCCTGGCAGCAGGGGACCGGCTACGTATGGGTGGGGCTTGCGTATCTGCTCATCGGCATCGGCGCAGGGCTGGCCCTCACGCCGGCTGCCAAGTCGCTCACCGGATCGGTGCCCATCTCGCGCGTGGGCATGTCGTCGGGCACCAACGACCTGCAGCGTGACCTCGGCGGGTCAATCATGCAGGCGCTGCTCGGGACGCTGCTCACCATCGGCTACGCCACGGCGTTCACGAGCCAGATCGCGCAGTCGCCGGAAGCGGGCCAGGTGTCCGAGTCAACGCAGAACGCCCTCACGCAGTCGTACTCGGGCGCCGCCACCCTTGCCGAGCGGTATCCGCAGTATCAGGACCAGATCATCTCGGCGGCGCGCCAGAGCTTCCTCGAGGGCGCCAACTGGGCGTACGCGGCGGGTGCCATCGCGGTTGCGCTTGGAGTGCTGCTCGTATGGAGCCGCTTCCCCGGGTCGGCCGGGGAAGCGGCGCTGCTCGCCGGGTACCGGGAACAGGACGCGGCGTCGGGGGGACCCGCGACCACGCCGTAGACGACGGTAGGTCGTTCGCCGGGGTCAGCTACCCGGCTGCGTGGTGTTGCTGACCATGTACGGGTTCTGCATGTTCGCCAGGGTGAGATTCGATGAGAACGCCGTGGGCTGACAGGCGGCCTGCACGTACGTGGGGTTCCACATCATCCCGTAGGCGCACTGCTGGAACACCGTCGAGCACGTCTGGTCCTGCAGGTTCGACATGCAGTCATCGGCCTGCGTGTTGAGCGCGTCGATGTTGGCCTGGTATGCGGAGTTGGCCGAGTTCGTGGGGTTACCCGTGATCATGGCCTGGTACTGCGACTCCCACGCCTGGAAGTTCTGGATCACGCCATAGACGCCCTCGGCGGCCTGGGTAAACACCTGCGACGGCGACCCCTGCGAGAAGTTGGCCGTGCCGAATGCCTGCTGCAGCGGCGCGTACTGCACCGTTGTGGCGCAGTTGCTGCTGGTGAGGGTGGGCGTGCACTTGTTCGCGAGGCCGCTGTACATGGCGTTGTAATTGCCGGTGAACACCGACATGGCCGTGTTGTAGTTCACCGACGACGAGCTGGGGGCCACGTAGCCCGGCACGATGCCCGTGGGGCACGAGCCGTTGGTGATGCCCCAGCACTGGTCGATCTCGGTGATCGTGGAGCTCGAGGCGTACTTGCTCATGCCCGTGCTGAACGACTGCGTGGCGCTGGTGCTGGCGAACGACACGCCCACGGTCTCCTTCATGCTGGCGTACGCCGACTGCGCCTGCTGCTCGCTGCTGAACTTGATCTGGAGGATCGATGCCCAGGTGGCACCCTGCTGGTAGCCCGTGGGGAACGAGTCGCCACAGTTCTGCATGACGCCGAAGGCGTCGGACATGGAGAAGATGCTGTTGGCGGCCGTGGAGTACGCGCCGCTGAGCGTGGGAGCGCCAAGGTTCACGTACGCGCCCTGCCAGCTCGCCAGCGCCACGGCGTAGAACGACGAGGTGTTCGCAGCCGACGATGCGCTGTAGCCGAGGTCGAGGGTGACCTTGGCGAGCGGCACCTTGTAGGTGATGGAGGCACCGATGGACATCGCCTGCTGCACCTCGGCCGCCGTCTCATACAGCTGGATGCTGCCGATGGTGGTGGCCGTGCCACCCGACTCCGACGAGTAGAACGACTCGCACACGTTCGGCGCGATCTGGCCGTTGGCCGAGTAGAGGTTCCTCCACGTCTGGCCCCCCGTACCCACCGCGGTGGTGTACGGGATCGAATAGGTGCTGTTCGGGGCCGCCGGCACGAAGCCCGTGCTGGGAGCCGTCGACGATGTCTGCATCTCGCGGGCCGGGTCCTTCCGGCCGGGCACCACCGGACCGGACCGCATGGGGCTTGGCTCGAATACCGCGCGCACCGAGCGGGCGTCACGCGGACGCATCTGCTTCACCACCCGGATGTTGCCCGCGTTCGCCGGCACGACCGTGGTGATGGAGTTGGTCTTCGCGTTGTACGAGGCCCTGTCGGCATCGCGCAGGTAGTGCGTGCGCAGGGCGCCGTTCACCCGGTAGGTGACGGCCACGTTGGGGTTGAAACCCAGACGGCCCGTCCACATCTCAGGCAGCGCCCTGGCCTTTACCCGGAAGGCGGCGCGTCGTGTCGGGCCCTTGCGTGCCCGGACCGCCGAGACATGATCCGACACGTCGCGAAGCGTCACCACGTACGAGCCGTTGCGCTTGGCCACGCTCATCTTCTCGGCATCCATGGCCAGATGGCGCACGTTCATCTTGGGTGCGTCGAACGGGCCGAGCACCGGGATGTAGGCCGCACCTGCTGACGACACGCCGATGCCCGCGGCGACGGCGACGGCTGTCGCCGCGATGAGTGCCCTGTTGCGTCGCATCACGATCTCCCGATGGCTAGCTGGCGGTGGTGCTGGTGAACGTGCACGGCGCCTGCACGGCTCCGCCCTGGCACGTGGTGTTGCTCCAGAAGGCGCCCGTGACGTTGGGGGCCTGGCCCGACACGACGGAGCCGCTCAGGGTGGCGTTCGCGAATGACGAGTACGCGAGGTTGGCGCCCGTGAGGGTCGTCTTCGACAGGTCGGCACCCGAGAGGTTGGCGGCCGTCAGCGTGACGCCCGTGAGGTTGAACCCCGAGAGCTTCGCGCCCGAGAGGTTGGCGCCCGGGCCGATCAGGTAGCCGCCCATCACCGACCATCCCGCGGGCAGGCCGGCGAAGGTGCCGTTGATGGCACCCGACGACACCCCCTGCAGGTTCGAGCTCGCGAGGTTCGGCAGGCCGCCGCTCGAGTTGGCCGAGTTGTTCCACACCGTGCTGGTGAGGACGGCGTTCTGGAGGTTCAGGTTGCTGTGAGCGGCCTGGCTGAAGCTGGCACTCGTGAGGTTGGCGCCGGTGAAGTCGACACTGCTCACGGGCGTACCCTGAAAGCTCACCTGCTGCATCTGGGCACCCTGAAACGAGGTGCCGGCCATGTTCCCGGGCGTGTACGCGAAGCGGGCCTGATTGAGGTTGGCCCCCGTGAAGGTGGCCGAGGCGTACTTGGTCGCGTAGCCGAGGGCCGCGCCCGAGGCGTTGGCACCCGTGAAGTTGGTCTTCGAGTAGATGGTCTGGTCGTTGGGGCTCGGACCGGACACATACGCGCTGCTGAGGTTGGCGCCCGTGAAGTTGACGTTCGTCAGGTTGGCGTTGGCCATGTTGGCGCCGGCCAGGTTGGCGCCCTGGCAGGACGACGCACTCGTGATGCACGCGGGGGTGCTGGTCGCGCTCTCCGACTTGCGCTTACCGGACGTGGGCCGGGCAGTGAACCTCGCGCCGGTGAGGTTGGCGCCCTTGAGGTTGGCCTTCACCAGCTTCGCGCCGCGCAGGTCGGCGCCCGCCAGGTTGGCCTTCGAGAGGTTGGCCCGCGAGAGGTCGGCGCCCGCGAAGTTGGCGCCCTTGAGGTTCTTGCCACGCAGGTTCTTGCCCGCGTGGTCGGTGCCGGCGCATGATGCCTTGGGGCCGGGGGCGCAGGTTGCCGCGGATGCGGAGCCGGCGCCGAGGCCAAGGGCCAGGCCCGCGAGGGCGAGGGTGCCGGTGGCAATGGTGCGCTTCATCGGGATGCTCCTCATGAAAGGGGGCCGGGGTTGCGGTGCCGTGGCCA
>JBIIQA010000056.1:0-8575 GCA_044342355.1 Miltoncostaeaceae bacterium
TCCCACGTTCGCGGGAGTGGCCACGGCGGTACATCACGTTCCGCCTAGGCGAACGTGCAGGGGCTTACCACCACGCCGCTTTGACAGGTGGTGTTGCTGTAGATCGCGGTTCCGAACGGCACGAACTGCACCAACGTGAGATTGGCGTCCGTGAAGTCGGTTCCCTGGATGTCCGTGGAGGCGATGCTGGCGTACGCCAGGTTGGCCCCAGTGGCGTTCGCACCGGCGAGGTTGGCCCCACTGAGGTTGGCCGCGCCCGACGAGATGTTGCCGGGGGTCACCAGCGTGAGCTGGGCACCGGTGAGGTTCACGCCGCCCATGTTGGCGCCGGTGAGGTTGGCACCCTGCAGCTGGGCACCCGCAAGGTTGGCACCCGACGCGAACACTGCGTACGCGGCATTGACCTGCGGGCCGACGAGGTTGCCCGACACGATCTGCCACGGCGACGGCAAGGACGCCGGCGTGCCGGTGAGGCCCGTGGCGTTGATGCCCTTGAGCACGCCCGACGACACCGTGGCCGCCGGGAAGACGGCCCCGCCCACGATGGCGTTTTTCAACACCGTGGATGCCAGCGTGGTGCCCGTGAGGTTGGTGCCCGTGAGGTTGACCCCGGTCATGTTCGCCGAGGTCAGGTTGACGTTCTGCAGCGACTGGTTGGTGAAGTCAGCGGCGGGGGCGGCGGGGCTCACCGTGGTGTCCTGCGCCAGGAAGACCGACGGACCCACGATGAAGCCCGCGACGATGGTCATGCCTGCGGCAACGCTGCTGGGCGAGCCCGTGATCCCACCCGACTTGACCCCCGACATGCTCGACGGCGCAAGGGCCGTCCTGGTCATGTTCGCGTTGCGGAAGGTGGCCGTATCGAGCTTGGCCCCGTTGAAGTTGGTACTCGTGAGGTTGACGCCGGTGAAGTTGGCGTTCGACACGTTGGCATTGCTGAAGTTGATTCCCTGCAGGCCCTGGGTGAGCCCCGCGGTACCCGCGAAGTTCGCCCCCGTGAGCCCTGTGGTGCTGCTGAGATTCAGGTTCGGTCCCACGATGTACTGCTGGGTGCTGTTGAGGCCCGGCATGAGCACGAAGCCGCTCGGCAGGGACGCCGGGGTGCCCTTCGTGGTGCCGTCACCCTGGGACATGCCGCTGAGCGTGGCACCCGACATGTTGGTGCCGCTGAGGGTGACACCCGTCAGGTTGGCGCTCGAGAGGTTCGCCGCGCTCAGGTTGTAGTTGGTGAGGTTGAGATTGGTGAGATTGGCACTGCTGAGGTTGGCCGTGGAGCCGAAGATGTAGCCGCCCTGGTACGCCCAGCCGCCGGGCAGCGACTTGGGTGCGCTCGTAATGCCACCCGATGCCGTGTTGTTGAACGTCGCGCTGCTCAGGCTGTAGGCGCCGAGCGACAGGCCGGCGAGGCTGGTGTTGGTGAAGTTGGCGGTGGAACCGAGGATCACGCCGTTCTGGATGCCCCAGCCAGACGGCATGCCCGAGAACGAACCGCTGATGCCACCAGAGCGCACGCCCGAGAGCGTGAAGCTCGACATGCTGGTGAGGCCGCCCGAGGAGTTGGACGAGTTGTTCCACACCGTGCTGGTGAGGATGGCGTTCGTGAAGTTGAGCGACGAGTGCGACGCCTGCGAGAAGCTCGCGCCCGTGAGGTCGGCGCCCGAGAAGTTGGCGCTGCTCACAGGCGTGCCCTGAAAGCTCACCTGCTGCATCTTGGCGTTCTGGAACGACGTGCCGCTCATGTTCGAGGTGAGGTATGCGAAGCGCGCCTGATTGAGCGTGGCGCCCGTGAAGTTGGCGCTCTTGTAGTTCACCGAGTACCCGAGCGCCGCGTTCGACACGTTCGCGTTCGTGAAGTTGGTGTTCGAGTACGTCGTCTGGTTATTGGGGCTCGGGCCCGAGAGCATCGCGTTGGTGAGGTTGGCGCCCGTGAAGTTCACGTTCGTCAGGTTGGCGTTGGCCATGTTGGCGTTCGCGAGGTTTGCCCCCGAGCACGACGTGCCGCACGATGGCGACGACGTCTCCGACTTCCGCTTCGGGACCACGTAACGCGTGAAGCGGGCCCCCGTGAGGTTCGCGCCCTTCAGCTGTGCAGCCCGGAGGTTGGCCGACCGGAAGTCGATCTTGCTCAGGTTGGCCCCGTTCAGCCGGGCCCCCGTGAGGTTCGCCCGGTTGAGGATGGCCCCCCGGAGGTTGGCCCCGCGCAGGTCGGCCTTACGCAGGTCTGCCCGCGTGAGGTTGGCGCCCCGGAGGTCGTACCCGCGGAGATTGGCTCCTGCGAGCTTCCCTCCGATGCACGAGGCTCCGGGCGTGGCCTTGCAGGTGGACTTGGCGGCCGCCGAGTCGACGACAACGCCCACGGCACCGGCGGCGAGCAGTGCCGATGTGATGGCAAGGGTCCTCTTCATCGGGCCTGCCCCTTTCCTCTTCGCGGTCACGATCGGTTGGCCGGCGAAGCGGCGGATGACGCCGTGGCGCCCCCAGCCGACCGCTCGCTGGATGACGCGGAGTCAACCTCCTCCGCACCGGTGAGGGAGAACGGATTGACCATGCCCGCCAGGTTCGGGTTCTGGGTGAACGCCGTGGGCATGCACGCAGGCTGCACGTACGTGGGGTTGTAGGTCATGCCCTGCGAGCACGACTGGAAGACCGGAGCACACGCCGGCGACTGGGCGTAGAGCATGCCGCAGGCCTGGGCCTGCTGGTTGAGCGCGTTCATCGAGGCCTGCCAGCTGCCCACCGAGGTGCTGGTGGGGTTGCCGGTGATGAGCGCCTGATACTGCGACGACCACGCCTGCAGGTTCTGGAGCACGCCGTACATGCCCTCAGCGGCCTGGGTGACCAGGTTCTGCGGGGAGTTGTAGGCGAAGCTCACCGTGGTGAACGCCTGCTGGATGGGCGCGTAGTTGACCTCGGTAATGCAGTTGGCTGTGTTGCCCGACGGGGCGCACATGGCAGCCAGCTTGCTGTACATGATGTTGTAGTTGTTGGTGAAGATGCTCATGGCCGCGTTGAAGTCGGTGCTGCTCGGCACCTGGTAGCCGGGGACGGCGCCGCAGCTGGCCGGGCCCCAGCACTCGTCGGTCTCCGTGATGGAGGCACCCGAGGCGTAGCTGCTGACCGCGCCGCTGAAGCTGGCCGACCCGCTGAAGGTCTTGCCGTAGCTGCCCGAGATGTTCGCGTACGCGCTCTGCGCGTCACTCGAACTGCTCATCGTGATCTGCAGCACCGAGGCCCATGACGCGCCCTGGTTGTAGCTGGTGGGGAACGAGTCGCCACAGGCGGAGATCAGGCCCAGGGCGTCGTTGAACGAGCCGATGCCCGAGGCCGCAGAGGCATACGTCGATGAGAACTTCGGGCTGCCCAGGTTCACCACGGCGCCGTTCCACTGCACCGACGCCACTGCATAGAAGGACGACGTGCTCTGCGCGGTCTGCGTGCTGTAGCCGGCATCGAGCGCCACCTTGGCCATCTTGGTGCCGTACGAGATGTTTCCGCTCACCGACAGCGCCTGCTGCACCTCGGCCGCCGTCTCGTAGATCTGGATGGTTCCGTAGGTGAGCGCGTCGCCGGCAGACTGCGACGAGGTGTAGGTCTCGCAGCCCTGCGTGTACTGGCCGTTGGCCGACAGCACGTTCTGCCAGGACTGGCCCCCGCTGCCGAGAAGGCTTGTGTACGGGAGGCTGAAGGTGCTGTTGGGCGACGAGGCCACGTAGCCGGCCGAGGTGCTCGGCACGGTCGAGGTCTGGTTCGCGCGCTTGGGGTCGTACTTGCCCGGCTTGGCCGGACCCGAGCGGATGGGACTGGGCTCGAACACGGCGCGGATGCTCCGGGCATCCTTCGGGCGCATGCGCGCGATGGCCTGGACGTTCGCCGGCGAGGCGTCCACCACCGTGGTGAGCGAGTTCGCACGAGCGTTGTACGACGGGCGGCTGAGGTCGCGCAGATAGTGCGTGCGCGTCGCCCCGTTCACCTTGTAGGTGACCGCCATGTTGGGGTTGAAGCCCATGCGGCCGGTCCACACCCGCGGCACGACGGGGGTGCGCACCTTGAAGACGGGGCCCCTGATCTTCTTGTCGCGCCGGGCCCGCACCGCGAAGGCGTCGGACTCCACGCCCTTCAGCGTGACGATGTACGAGCCATTCCGCTTCTTCACCGCAAGGCCGGTGCTGTCAAGCGCGATGTGGCGCACGTTGGTCTTCGCCGCGGCGAACGGTCCCACCACCGGTACCGCCATCTCCTGCTTCGGAGCGAACATGGGCGACTCGGCAACGGTGGGGGTGGCCGTGGCGGCAGCGGCTGCGATGCCGAGCACGGCGATTCCGGCGACCACGGCCGTGCGGGCGGAGAGAGGGGACATACGCGTTCCTCGGGGAGCGGACGAATTGACAAAGGACGCTATAGGACTACCCCACCCTCCCGTCGGGGTTTCCCCTACACCTGGTCCCATGCCCCGCAGGAGGTCCTCGTCGATCGCCCGGTCGTTGGGAAACATGACCACGGCATTCACATGCGCTCCGCTGAACCCGCGATCGCCCGCGTCTCCCATGAGTGCCTCCGTGTTGGCGGTGCCCTGCCGGATGCCGCGGGGTGCGCGCTACCCGGTGCTCACCCCGACCGACGTGCCCGCGGAGTTCCACTCGGCGGGTGGCACAGGCGCCGCGCCGATTCCGGTGGCAGGCAACTCGAGATAGGTGATCGGGTTGGGGAAACGGCCCTTGCCCTTCAGGGCGTCGCGCAGCGTGGCAGGGCACGTATAGGCCTGCCCATACGTCCAGTAGGTCTCCCACATCTTCATGACCACCCGCGGGCCCGAGGTGTCCATGATGATGTGATGGCAGAAGTAGGTGTTGGTGCCGAGACCGGGGATCTCATCGAAGATGATGCCCGCGTGCCACAGGCGACGTGTGTCATCGGGCGAGTAGGTGTCCCACCCGGTCGTGCACTCCACCGTCATCACGTTGGTGCCGGCCTTCGCCCCCTCGCCCCAGAGGATCGTCACCACGCCATTGGGGAACCCCGTCGCCATCTGCACTTTCTGGGAATCACCGGCAACCTTGCCGGTGGCGACATCCCACAGCTGTGACGTGCCTGGCCCGTAGCTGCCGAATATCTGGAGCGGCACGGTTGCCCCGCCGGTGAACCCCTGACCATCCCTCACGCACGGGGTGAGCGGCGGGGTGGCACCCGGGCCCTCGGCAGATGCTCCATCGCCCCCGCATCCCGTGGCGATGAGGACGGCGGCGGCTGCGAGGGCGGCCGTGGCAAGTGCGGAGACGGGGCGTCGCATCGGGAAGGGCGCCCGCGCCTACGGCTTCAGGCCAGGAGGCACGTCGTTGATGTCGCCCGAGAACACCCACCGATCGTACTCGCTCACCGCAGGGTCGAGGGTGACGATGACGGCGGGACCGTCCTTGTGCACGGCACAGAAGTCCTTGAAGCCCTCACCCCTCCGGGTGCCGATCATGTTCTTGCCGGGGATCTCCGTGCCCACTTCCTTCACACCGCGCAGGGTGGGCCAGGGGTCATCGACCCCCTCGACCGACTGCACGGCTGACAGCGGAGCGGAGATGGTGTGCGCATGAACCGCTTCCATGGCTTCCATCCGACCCAACGTCAGGACCGCGTCATCTCCATCGATCTCGATCGTCGCCACGCTGCCTCCAATCAGTAACCGGCATCCTGCAGAAGCGGAACCCATCCGCCCGGAAACTATCGGTTTCCCGGCGACCAGATTGGGGGCACGCGGGGAGAGGTTCCCGCGACGTGCACCTCGGGTGAATCTCCAGTGCCCTCGGCAAGATTCGAACTTGCGACACCAGGATTAGGAATCCTGTGCTCTATCCCCTGAGCTACGAGGGCGGGTGGAACTGACGGCAGGCTAGCGGGCGTGCTGGCCCCCTATTCGGTGGACGTCATCACACGGTTGCGCCCGCAGCACCGCAGGTCTGGCCATTCGGGGGGCGCCAATGGGCAACTGGGAGCGCACAATCATTCGTAGACCGGTCAGGGACCGGCAGACCATGTAGCGGACTCCTGAAGACGCGTGAGAGGCAGAGGTAACGCGCCGTCCGCTGCTGGCACAGCACCAGGCGGGGCGACCACGGTCAGAGGGGCCACGGTCGCCCCGCCGACATGTGCGGCCTCAGTCGATCAACCGGTGACGGCGCGGCGGGCTGCGGCGCGCGCAATGCGCACCCGCTTCACCGACTGCGCCCTGACCGTGGACCCGGTGAGTGCGCGGGTGGTGATGGCCCAACGACCAGACGCCAAGCGCACCGTGCATGTGTAGGTGCGCGATGCCGTCGAAATGGTGCACTGGCCACGCACGCGACTGGTGGCGGTGGCCTGCTGCCGCGCGCTGCGCTGCGTGGCACCCGACGTGAGCGCCGCCACCTGAGTGACCCGTGTGGCGCCCGCGGGCACTCGCCCGCTGGTGGTGCAGCCCCGGGGAGTGCAGGTGGTTCGACCGGGCAGCGCCGGGATGGCCGCGGGGGCCGCGGCGCCGCCATTGGGCTGCGCAGGCGGAGTGGTGGGCGCCACTGGCGGGACGGGCATCGCGGGGGCATCGACGAACGGCGAGGCGATGTACACCACTCCCGATGACAGGCTCCCGGCAGGAGCGGGGCTGCATGCCTGCAAGGTGGGATCACACCCCGGATTGCCCCCGGCGTCGTTGGTGCCCCAGGTGACCACCGAGCCGTCCTGCTTGAGGGCGGCGCCTGCGGCGTCGTTTGAGAACACCTGCGCAACACCTGTCAGCGCACCGCCCACTGGCGCGGAGGACGCAGCGCCATCGCCATCGCCCCAGGTGACCACCGAGCCATCGGCCTTGCGCGCGACGAATGCGCTGACGGAGGACATGATCTGGGTGATGCCACCGGCGAGGGACCCGGGCGGGGCGGGCACGCAGCCGGCAGAGGTGGAAACCACACACCCGGGGTCGCCTCCTGCATTCGGTGAGCCCCAGGCCACCACCGAGCCATCCTGCTTGAGGGCGGCAAATGCAGACGGGTTCGAGAAGAGGGCGACGACCCCGCTGGCGAGCGAACCGGCCGGCGCAGGCTCGCAGGTGGCCGACGATGTGCACGCGGCATCTCCGCCATGTTCGGCGGCGCCCCACGTGACAACTGAGCCATCGCTGCGCCGGGCCGCGAAGGCACGATCGCTGGCCACGATGGCGGTGACATTGGTGAGGGGACCACCCACGGGGCTCGCCGAGTCACCGCCGGACGACGTGTCGCCCCAGGTGGCCACCGAGCCGTCGTCCTTGAGCGCCGCGAATGAGCCCCCTGTGATGCACGGGCCTCCACATTCGGCAAGCGACGTGCTGATGATGGACATCACGCCCCCCGACAGACTGCCGGGATTGGGGACAGCAGTGCAGCCGGACCCCGCGCAGTTGAAGTCTCCGCCACCATCGGGGTCCCCCCACGTGACCACCGATCCATCTCGCTTGATCGCTGCGAACGCCGTGCTGCCGGGGACAACGGCGGTGATGTCGGTCAGGGCGTCGCCCACATGGGGCGATGTGTTGCCGCCGAATTCCGGGTTGCCCCATGCCACCACGGTGCCATCGCTCTTCAGCGCGGCGAAGGCCGCGAGTGATCCCCGCACCTCTGCAACGCCGGACGAAAGACTGCCCACCGGAGCCGGGGTGCAATCCGATGCTGGAGTGCACGCGGCATCACCACCGTCGGCGGTCTGGCCCCAGGTGACCACGGAGCCATCGGTCTTCGTCGCCGCGAAGGCCGAGGGCGTGGACGACACGGTGCGCACGCCCGATGACAGGGCGGCCTGTGAGACGGGGTGACACGTGCGCCTACCTATCGTGCACGAGATCTCGCCGCCGTACGACGCGCCGCCCCAGACCACCAATGAGCCATCCTGCTTGAGCGCCGCGTAGGCCCCGTACGACGAGAAGATGTCGACGACTCCTGACGACAGGCTGCCGGCTGGCGCGGCACCGCATGCATTGGGGTTGGTCACGCAGGTGGGGTCGCCACCCCTGTTCGCAGCCCCCCACGCAACCACCGAGCCATCAGCCTTGAGCGCGGCGAATGAGGTCCCATTGCGGTACTCCGCGCCGTTGGTGAACGTGCGACTGCAACTGGCGAGGAGCAACGGCAAGGCCACGACGACGGCGGCGAGGGCAAGGCGGCGAGGGGGGAACATTGGGTGAGCCTACGCATCGTGGACCTGCCAGGGCGGTCGCCGGGCGACAGGCGGTTAGCATCGGTCACATGCGCGAACAGCTGCTCATGCGGCTTCGGCAGGTGGAGGGCATGCGATCACGCAACCGCGTGGTCGAGACCGGATTCCGGCTGCTCGAGCGCGACAGCCGAATCGCCGGCGGCGTGCTCGGCGGCGGCCTGGCCTACCGGCTGTTCTTCTGGTCGCTGGCCCTGGCGGTGCTGGCCTTCGGGGCGCTGGGGTTCGCGGTGCCCACCGACGTCGGATCCACCGCCCAGAACGTGTCGCTGGGCGAGAGCGTGGCGGCCACCATGTCGAAGGCCGCCGAGCAGTCGCAGGGCGGGCGCTGGTGGCTCTTGGTCACGGGCATCTGGCTGGTCATCTG
>JBIIQA010000139.1:0-4150 GCA_044342355.1 Miltoncostaeaceae bacterium
CACCGCCGCCGCGCAGACCAGCCCGACGCCTGCCGCGCCGCAGGGGCCGTGGGGCGCGGTGTCGACGGTGACCCCCTCGGGCGTGCCATCCGACGACCCGTGGGTGGCCGCCACCCCGGGTAGCTCGGTGCGCTACGCATGGGAGGGCTGGGACGGCCGCACGTGGCAGATCCGCACCCGCCTGCGCGGGCCGCGCGGCGGGTTCACGCCGGTGGTCAACCTCTCGGCGCGCGGTGCCAACCACGAGGACCCGCGCATCGCCATCGGGTCGGATGGCCGCACCGCGGTGGCCTGGAAGAACATGCGCAACCGGAACCGCACCCTGCAGGTGCGCATCAAGGGCTCCGGCTCACGGGGCTTCGGACAGGTGCGCACGCTGTCGAACCCCAACGGGGACGCCACGGAGAACCGCATCGCCATCGCGCCCAGCGGAGCGGTGGTGGTGGTGTGGGCGCAGGGGCAGGCGGGAAATCGCCGCATCCAGACACGCATCCTCGCCACGGGCGCGTCGCGCTTCGGCGCCGTGGTGAACCTGTCGGCAGGTGGGACGGACGCCATCGACCCCTCCATCGCCATCTCGGCCGACAACACCATCACCGTCGTCTGGGAGCGCCCCACCCGCGACGGCCGCTCGTTCATCATCCAGTCGCGCACCAGATCGTCCGCCGGCACCTGGGGACCCGTGCAGGCGCTTTCCCTTCCCGGCGCGCAGTCCAACGATGCCGTGGTGATCGCGTCGCCCGCCGGTGAAGTGACCGCCGTGTGGGAGCGCGCGGTGGACGGCACTGACAACGTGAACATGCCCACCCCCGGCCTCATCCAGTCGCGCACGCGCGCGGCGGGTTCCACCACCTGGGGCCCGATCGTCAACCTCTCGCGACGGGGCACGCATGCCAGTGACCCCGCGCTGGCCGTGGCGCCTGACGGCACCGTGACCGCCGTGTGGGAGTGGGCCTCCGACTCCCTGGCCCAGCGGAAGATGGTGCAGTCGCGTACCCGCCTGGCCGGCGGCAACTGGGGCCCGCTGCAGGTGCTGTCCGCCCGTGGTGCCGACGTGGATGACCCCGAGGTGGTCACGGCCACGGACGGCACCAGCACCGTCACCTTCAAGCGGTCCTACCAAGCCACTGTGCGCGTGCAGGCCCGCACGCGTCCGGCGGGCTCCGCCGCCTGGGCGGGCGCGCGCTGGATCTCGGGCACCGGCGGCGAGGCCGACCAGCCCAACACCACCGTGGCGCCCAATGGGGCTGTCACCGTGGTGTGGAAGACGGCCAGCGCAATGCGCGTGGTGCATGGCCAGGACTTCTTCCTGCAGACGGCCACCACCCGGGCACCGGCACGCGCACCTGCGCCCTAGGCGCGTAGCGCCCTCAGGGCGTTGAGGATGACGATCACGTCGATGCCTCCCTGCAGCAGGGAACCGCCAAAGGCGCCGCCTTCATCGTGGGCTGGCTCCTGTCGCTGTCGGCCATCACGGTGGCCACCCTGCTCCTCACCGGTGGTGAGCCGCCGTCCTCGGGCTCCGTCCCGTCCACCGCGGCGCTCTCGGTTCGCATCGCCATCGGGGCCTCCCCCTCAATGCGGGGGTTTTCATGACTCTCAGGGGCGACCCGGCACCGCGGCACCCGTAGGATGGGCGGCGTCATCTCATCTGAGGAGAACGCATGGTCCCCGAACTCGATCTCGGCCCCGTTGATTTCTTCCTTGTGGGCTTCCCGCCGGGAGCACCCCTTGATGGCGGGTCACTCGCCATCATGCTGGACCTCGTCGATCGGGGCATCATCACGATCCTCGACGCCCTGGTCATCCGCAAGGATGCCGACGGCACCTTCTCGGGCATCGACCTCACCGACATGGGAGACGTCGCCGGGCTGGTGGAGTTCGCGGGTGCAAGCCCGGGGCTCATCGGTGACGATGACCTGCGCGTGGCCGCCGAGGAGATGGCGCCGGGTTCGGTCGCAGCGCTCGTGCTGTACGAGAACACGTGGGCCCGGGGCTTCGTCACCGCCGTGCACCAGCGCGGCGGGGAGTTCCTCGGGAGTGGGCGAATTGACATGGCAGACCTCGTCGCGGCGCTCGACGCCGCCGGCGACTGACGAAGGGATAGATCACATGCCGGGACTTCTCCGTGCCGTAGGACGCACCGCCGTGATCGCCGGTACCGCTACCGCGGTGAGCGGCAACGTGTCGCGCCGCCAGGCCGAGCGCCACGCGGGTGACGGCCAGCAGGACGCGCCGCCGCCGCAGGCCGCTGCGCCCGCCGCCCCGGGCGGTGACCTGATGGTCAAGTTGCAGCAGCTGGCCGAGCTGAACGCATCGGGCACGCTCACCGATGAGCAGTTCGCTGCGGCCGCCCGCAAGGAGCTGCTGGGCCAGTAGTTCGCTGGGCAGTTCGGTGGGTGGTTCGCTGGGTGGTTCGCCAACCAGTCAGCTGGCTGGTGCCGGGGGCAGCGAGAGTTGCGCCCCCGGCACCAGCCGCGTCACGCTCACCCCGAGCAGCCGCACGGGCGGCGGGCGATCGGTCAGGGCGCGTGCGAGGGCCCGGTGGGCCAGCCGGATGATCTCGGCCTCGTCATCGGTGGCGCGTTCGGCCGACACCGCGCGTGACTGGGTGGTGAAGTCGGGGTAGCGCAGCTTCACCGTGACGGTGCCCGCCCCCCGGCCGTCGCGCCGCAGCCGACCTGCCACGAGCACGGCCAGATGCTCGGCGATACCCGACAGCTCATCCGGATCGGCAACGTCGGAAGGGAATGTGCGCTCATGCCCGATCGAGACCGCCGGGCTCGCCGATGGGTCGACATCGCGATGGTCGATGCCGCGCGCCCGATCGCGCAGCACCGGGCCCATCGATGACGGCAGGGCGGCTGCGAGGCCGTCGTCATCGAGGGCTGCCAGGTCGCCGATGGTGGCGAGGCCGGCCCGGGCGAGCCGGTCGGCCGTGACCGGCCCGATCCCGGGAAGTGCCCGTAAGGGGCGCGGGGCGAGGAACGCCGCCTCCTGCCCCGCAGGAACCACGACGAGGCCGTGGGGCTTCTCGGCGTCGGATGCGATCTTGGCCACGGTCTTGCCGGTGCCGCAGCCGAACGACGCCTCAAGGCCGGTCTCACGTCGCACGGTCTGCTGCAGCCGCGCGAGGAACCGTCGCGCCCCGCCGGCCGTCCAGATTGCGCGGTACAGGTCGATGTAGGCCTCGTCGATTCCCACCTGCTCGAGCGCGGGCACCTCCTCGCGCACGACGTCCCACACGGCCGCCGAGTGCCGCCGGTACCGGGTCATGTCGGGCCGGATGAACACCGCGTGCGGGCACCGCCGCCGGGCCTCGGCCGCGGGCATGGCCGAATGGATGCCGAACCGCCGGGCAGCGTATGAGGCCGTGGACACCACGCCGCGCCCACCGGGGTCGCCTCCCACCACCAGCGGCTTCCCCTCGAGGGACGGATCCTCCAGCACCTCGACCGCCGCGAAGAAGGCATCGAGATCCATGTGCGCGACAACCCTTGGCACGGTGCTGACGCTATCGAGTCGCCCGGCGGGCGTCAGATCATCGGGTGAAGCGCGCGACGCCCTGGTAGTTGTCGTTCGTCTCCACCATGGTCACGCTGTAGGCATTGCGACCCTTGGCGTCACGCACCGTGACGGAACCCTTGCCGTACGGCGACAACTTCACGCGCTTCAGCACCTTTGAGCCGCGGCGCAGCACAGCGTGGTCTGCCGGTGTGTCGGGCAGCACGGTCTGGCGGCGATAGGTCTGCGCCACCTTGTTACTGAATGATGCGTTCCGGTCGGCGCTGATGGTGATCGCGAGCGTGCCCGTCTTCGTGCGCTTCGCCGTGGCCGAGACGTTGGTTCGGCGCTTGATGGTGAACGGTGCCGCGAGGGTCAGGGCGTAACGCGTGGTGTAGTCCGCCTTGGATACCACTGAGAGTCCATAGGGCGCGCTCGTGAAGCGCCCGAACGCGGAGTTCGCTCCCTCGCCCCCCGGATTGGCGAGGCCCATCTCGCGTCGCTCCGCTTCCCCCTGGCTGTTGGCGGACGTGTTCGGCACGAGCCAGAGTCCGTTCACTTGGCGGTAGGTCATCGTCACGGGGTTGTAGACGGTCTGGTTTTCCTCAAAAAGGGAGGCCTGGTTCCGATATCTGCTGTCGAAGTT
>JBIIQA010000140.1:0-4127 GCA_044342355.1 Miltoncostaeaceae bacterium
TCCTCGGACCGGTCGCCGATGAGGTGCCCGGCCACCACCCGCATGCGCTCGAGGTAGGCATCCACCGTGGTGTGCCGCACCCGGCGCTCCATCCAGACGTCATCGACCTCGAGACCCGCCTGCAGGAGGTAGTCCTCCATCTCGGGGATGTCGCGCTGCACGGCATCGAACGCACCCAGCCACACGTAGTTCGGCGGCTCGAGGTTGGCGAGGATGTCGCGGTATGCCTGCTCGCCGCCCCGCCCGGAGCACAGGATGGCCAGCACGCCCCCCGGCTTCATGGTGCGCGCGATGGCCTTTGCGGCCTCCCACTTGCGCGGGAACCAGTGGTAGGCCATGGAGCAGATGACAAGGTCAAAGGCGCTGTCGGGAACGGGCATGTTCTCGACGTCGCCCTGGGCGAGCAGGATCTCCGTGCCCTCGATTCCCCCGACCTTCGCCTGGAACTCCTGCAGCATCCCCTCGGCGGGATCCACGCCGGTGATGCGTGAAGGGTGGAAGCGGTCGATGAGGGCCTGCGTGGCCCAGCCCGTGCCGCATCCCACGTCGAGCACGTCGTCATAGGTGCCGGGGGGAATCGACATGACCAGCCGTTGTGCGCCGCCGATGTTGAAGCGCACGGCGTCCTCGTAGTCGGCGGCGGTATCGGTGAACCCCTCGGCGACGAGGTTGCGGGAATCGGTCATTCGGGCCTCCGTGCGATGGCGAACAGCTTGACGAACTCATACTCGAACCCCTGCGGCCCGGCCTCGCGCAGCATGGCCTCGCGCAGGTTGCCGAGGTGCAGGTCGAGGTCCTCGGGTGGCATGTCCTGTCCGAGGTGGCCGGCCACCACGCGCATGCGTTCGAGGTATGCATCGACCGATGTGCGCCGGAGCCGGCGCTCGCTCCACATGTCGATCACCTCGAGCCCCGCCGCCGCGAGGTAGCCATCCATCTGGCGAAGCGAGCGCGGCGCTGCCTGGAATGAGCCGAGAAAGTTCCAGTGCGGCGGCTCGATGGTGGCAAGGATGCGGCGGAACTCCTCATCCACCCCTTCGCCGGGAAGCACCACGGCCATCACCCCACCCGGGCGGAGTGCGCGTGCGAGCGTCTTCGTGGCCTCACCTTTGCGGGGGAACCAGTGGAACGACATCGTGGCGATGGCGGCGTCGAACGCGGCATCCGGCACGTCCATGTCGTCGACGCCGGCCTCCAGAAGCGACACGTCGACATCGTCAAAGGCGGCGAGCTTGTCGCGGAACTGCGCGAGCATTCCGGCAGACGGGTCGATGGCGGTGATGTGCCGCACCGAGGGAAACCGCTCGACCATCGCCGTGGATCCGACCCCGGTGCCGCACCCGACATCGAGTATGCGGTCGTACCGGCCCTCCGGCATCGCCGCGACAAGCCGGTATGCGCCCTCGATGTTGTGGCGCACGGCCGCGTCGTAGTCGGCGGCGGTGGCGGAGTAGCCGCGCCCGATGGATTCGGACGTCACTCCCTCGCCTTTCACGTCGCGGCTGCTCACGCCGCCTGCCATTCATGGGCACGCAGGTCCTCCAGCGATGCCCAGTCGAGCGCCCGGGCATGGGTGGCCTCGAGCACCACTGGCGGAGCAGCGCCCGCCTCGAGCGCCTCGGTCCATCGCGATGCGCACAGGCACCAGCGATCTCCCGGGCGCAGGCCGGGAAACCAGGGCGTGGGGGAGGAGAGGTCGTTGCCCTGCGCCTGCGTGTACGCGAGAAACTCCGCCGTGACGACGGCACACACCACGTGCACGCCGGGGTCATCGGCCGTGGAGTCGCAGCACCCATTTCGCGTGAATCCCGTGAGGGGATCGAGCCCGCAGGGCACGAGAGGGGAACCGAGGACGTTCACAGACACCCCGGCAGCCTACGGGCATGAGGCTGCTGTACGTTCGGCGAGTGATCCGACGGCTTGTGATCCTTGCAGTTGTGGGAACCGCCATCGGTGGGTCGGCGGCCGTGCCGGTCGGAGCGCCTGCCGCTGACATGGGCGCGCGGATCGTCGGTCCGCAGCCACCAACCACCGCCGTGCAGGCCGAGTGGCCGTTCATGTCCTATGTCCAGGTCGGGGCGGGTGCATGCGGTGGGTCGG
Organism: Miltoncostaeaceae bacterium; assembly: GCA_044342355.1. Taxonomy (GTDB): domain Bacteria; phylum Actinomycetota; class Thermoleophilia; order Miltoncostaeales; family Miltoncostaeaceae; genus SYFI01. The sequence continues at coordinate 2,101 of JBIIQA010000140.1, forward strand.
TGGTCGCTGCACGCTGGGTCATCACGGCGGCGCACTGCGCCGTACTCGACTCGGCGACGTCGACGTCCGTCTGGCCGGGCGCCTACCGACTGTCGACCCGGGGCGCGCCGTCGCCCGTGGATGCCTCGCTCGTGCACCCCTCCTACTCCTCCGTCACTGAGGCATGGGACTTCGCGCTCCTCCGCCTGTCGTCGCCCGCATCGTCCCCGGTGGTGCCCCTTCCGACCCCGGCCGACTCCACCGCCTTCGCTGACGCCCTCACGGGAGGGGCAACGTCCTACGTCGCGGGGTGGGGGTCATCCAACGATGCAGACGGCGACCCGTATTTCCCCGACGACCTCCTCCATGCCCCGCCCGGAGTGCCCCTCATCGCCGACGGGGACTGCGCGACCACGATGTACCCCAGTCCGCTGCCCAGCGGGGCGACCTTCCTGGCGGGGAGCATGATCTGCGCGGGGAACAGCCCGCAGGACCCGAGCGCCGCCATCCCCAATTACGACACCTGCCAGGGGGATTCGGGTGGTCCGCTCATTCTGCCGCTGAATGGCCGCAGGGTGCTGGCGGGCCTCACGAGTTGGGGTGATGGGTGCGGTGAGACGGACCGCCCCGGTGTGTACGCACGGGTGCCGGCGGCACTCGACTGGATCTGCGACACCGTGACGTCGCCGGTCGCCATCACGGCGACACCGGGCACCGGGTCGGCGTCGGTCGCGTGGACCCCCGATAGCGTCACGTGCCCCTGGCGGGATCCCGTGGTCGCCGTGACGGCCAGCCCCAATGGGGCGACCGTGACCGCACCACTTTCCTCGGGTGGGGTGACACTCACCGGACTCGCGCCGGGCACCGTGTACACGGTGACCGCGCGGGTGCGTTCGACGGCGGGCGCCACGCCCCCGGCGGCCGTGGCCACCGTCACCACCACCGCGCTGCCTGCGCCGCCCCCGCCGCCGGGCCCCGAGCCGTGCACCCAGACCTTCTATCAGCAGGCCGCGCGCACCTGGCGCGTGCAGGCGTCGCCGGGCGGCGTCGCGGCTGTGAGGGTGGTCTCGCGCATCCGCATCTACGAGGACGCACCGCTCGCGTGCCGCACGAGCCTCACATTCATCTTCCGTGACGCGCGCACGAAGGCGCGGCTCTCCCAGTTGCCCGGATCAACCCTCGGCTACCGCACGCTCACCGGCAGCGACTTCAGCGCGCCGGTGGTCAGCTGGCCCGTGGAGCGCGAGTTCCGGTTCGCGGGTTCTGACCCCACGGGCCTCGCGCGACGCGACGCCCGTCTGGTGCTGGTGTCGTACCTGCGTCGCACCCGTGCGATGCCCGCGCAGCCGAACGTCGAGTTGGCGGTGGTGAGGCGCATTCCGCGCAATCCGCTCGCGCCGGTGTCCGCCGCCAATCCGGTGTTCGCCCAGGTGAATGCCTTCGGCATTCCGGTGTCGTGGGCCGCCGTGTCGTAGGAGGGGCTCACCCCGTGCGGGCGGAGGTGGCAGCGCGGTCGCACGGCCCGGAGGGTCGGGTGCGCATCGCACGTAGGTGGCCGGCGGCGGACGGCGCGGGGAACCCCCCCGATTTCCCGCGCAACCGAGGCCCCCCGGCCTCGGAACGTCCGCCGCTCAGTTCCACCATGCGAACCGGGTTCACGAGGAAACCGAACGCATGGTCGCTATTCATGCAGGCGCCGGGTCCGAGCGCAAGCCTTACAGCGTCTGTGGGCACGTTTCTTTACCGGAACTTCTCATTTAGGGTGGGGTGATGTCTCTCTTCCGTCTGTCACGCACGCAGCATGAGGAGAAGCACGCGACGGGGCGCTCCGGCTGGCTGCGCGCAGCCGTGCTGGGGGCGAACGACGGCCTGGTGTCGACCGCGAGCCTCATTCTGGGCGTGGCATCTGCCGGGGCATCGCGTGGGTCGGTCATCACCGCAGGCATCGCCGGGCTCGCGGCGGGTGCGATGTCGATGGCGGCCGGCGAGTACGTGTCGGTCAGTTCGCAGCGTGACTCGGAGCGTGCCGATCTCGCCCGGGAGGAGCG
>JBIIQA010000024.1:0-15047 GCA_044342355.1 Miltoncostaeaceae bacterium
GGGTGGTGGCGAGCACCGTCAGCACGGCCAGAAGGGCCCCGCCGATGACGGCGAGGATGGTGAGGATGCGACCGCGGTCGGCTCCCGCGAGCGCCTGCTGGCGCTCCGCTTCGACCAGTTCCCGCAGATCGGCCTGCTCCGAGCGCAGCGCATCGAGCCGGGCCTTGTCGATGCCCTCACCGATGCGGGCGACCGCCCCGGTGATGTCACCGTCGGCACGCATCTCGATGAGCATGCGCGACTCCTCGAACCACAGGGTCGCCGCCCGGTTGATCGACGCCACGGCGTCCTCGAGCTCCGCGTTGCCCGCGACGAGTGCCCGCAGACGACGGATGTTGCGCGGGTAGGAGTCCTCGGCCTCGACGTAGGGCACGAGGTAGCCGCGATCGCCCGTGAGCGTGTAGCCGCGCGCAGCCGTGGACGCGCCCAGGAAGTCGCCGAGGATGGCCTCCGACACCAGCGCGCGCTCCACGGCCGCCTGCTGGTCGTCGCGGTACGACGATGTGGCCGCGAATACGCCGAGGATCGCCAGCGCGGTGAGCACCCCCAGCACCAGGCCCACCCCCACCACGGCACGCGTCAGCAGCCCGCGCAGGGACGGCGTGCCCCTGCCACTGAGCACCGACCACAGATCGCGGCGAGCGGGATCCTTCATATACGGGGAGCCCCCGCGGGGCTCAGCCGGCGTCCGGTGCGGGGCCCTCGGCGACGAGGCGCTTCAGTGCCTCGAAGGTCTCGGGTGTGGTGATGACCACGAGGGTGTCGCGCGGGCGGATGACCTCGTCCGGGTGCGGCATGGCAATGGCGCCCTCAGGCCGGATGATCGCCACGATCGTTCCGCCGGTGGTGGTGCGGATGCGGCATGTGGCCACGGTGAGGCCGACGATCGGGCTGGTCTCGGGGATGTCGATCCAGTCGATCGCGAGATCCTTCAGCACGATCTCGAGCTTGTCGAGAAGCTCGGGTTGATAGACCACGCCACCGAGGATGGAGCCCAGCTCATGGGCCTCCTCGTCGTTCAGCACGATGACGGCGTTGGAGTCCTCGTCGGGATCGGGGCGGTGATACAGCTCCCGGCGGCCATCGATGTGCACGACGGCGCACACATCCTCCCCGAGATGGGTGCGCATGGTGAACTTCTTTCCGACTCCGGGGAGCCGGGTCTCGCGGACCTCGATCACGTGCAGTGCCTCCTAGGAATCACCGGGGGGCGCCTTCTTCCGCGCAGAGCCGAAGATGGCGCGTCCCACGGTCCGGGACTCCCTCATAAGTATCACTCCGAGGGCCGCCGTGACCAATACCAGCAGGCCGGCGAACGACAGGATGCGCTCGCGGAACTCAGGGGAGAACGCGGTGCCGAGCGCCGCGAGCTGCGCGAGGATGAGGGTGAACTCCCCGCGAGCCACCAGACTCGCGCCCACGGTCAGCGACTGACGCTTGCTGAAACCCGTGAGGCGACCGGAAATCCACCCCGACGCCAACTTGCCGAACACCGCCACGGCGACCCCCGCCACGAGCCATGTCCAGACGACAGACAGCGACCCCAGGTCGATCTGCAGGCCGAATGTGAAGAAGAAGATGGCCGCCGCGAAATCGCGCAGCCCGAAGAGGTGGCGCTCGATGCGGTCACGCACCTCCGTCTCGGAAAGCAGGATGCCCGCGAGGAGCGCGCCGACGGGTGCCGAGAGCCCCGCGCCCGCGGCGAGCGCGGCCGAGCCCACGACAAGGGCGAGTGCCGCCAGCACCAGCCGCTCGCGCTCGATGTGCCTGCTGGCCCGGTCGATGTGCCGCGGCAGGAAGTGGCTCGCCGCGAGGAACGCCGCGACGAACACCACGACGATGAGCGTGCGGATCGTGATGTCGGGCCCGCTCACGGCGGTTCCCACAGCGAGCCCGGAGGCGATGCCCAGGAACAGGGCGATGGCCAGGTCCTCGAACACAAGCGTCCCGAGCACGAGGTCGGTCTCGTCGTCGGCGAGCCTGCGCAGGTCGAACAGCGCGCGCGTGATCACGCCGCTGCTCGAGATGTAGATGATGCCCGCCATGATGACGGCCTCCGGGCCCGGCCCGAAGAGCATGAACCCGAGCAGCAGACCGAGGCCACCGTTGATGACGAGGTCCACGATCCCGCCCGTGAGCACCAGCTTGCGGGCCTGCAGGATGCGCTCGAGGCTGAACTCCAGCCCGAGGTAGAACAGCAGGAGGATCACGCCGATCTCGCCGAGCAGGTACAGCGGCTCGTCGAGTTCGATACCTGTCGGGAAAGGCTCGTTCGGGCCGAGGAGGACACCCGCGAGGATGAACAGGGGGATGGCCGAGAGCCGCAGGCGCTCCCCGAGGACCGACATGGCGGCGACCGCGACCAGGATGATCGCGAGTTGCGCGAGGATGCCCATCAGCCTGCCAGCGCGCTTCCGGTGACCTCGGAGATGTGGCTTACCCCCTCACGACGCATGCGGTCGATGAGGCCCTGCGTGATGTCGCGCGCGATGAGCGGCCCGCGGTAGACGAGTCCGGTCCATACCTCCACGAGCGACGCCCCGCTCGCGAGGCGCTCCCACGCGTCGTCGGCATCCATGACCCCACCCACACCGACGATCACCAGGTCGCCCGACGCGCGGCGCGCCGCCACCCGCACGACCTCGTTGGCGCGTGTGCGCACGGGCGGCCCGGAGAGGCCACCCTGTTCGGTGGCCCCCGGTGCGTCAGGGTTCACGAGCCCGTCACGCGAGATGGTGGTGTTGGTGAGTACCACCCCCGCGAGCCCGAGCTCGCCGGCCAGGTCGACGGCGTCCTCGACCTGGGCATCCGGGAGGTCGGGGGCCAGCTTCACGAGGAACGGCATCGAAGCGCGCCCGTCGATGCGGCGCATCGAGGCGTCCTCATCGCGCAGGGCGCCGAGGATGGCCGTGAGGTGATCGCGGTCCTGCAGCTCCCGCAGCCCCGGCGTGTTGGGGGACGACACGTTCACCACCACCAGGTCGGCCACCCCGCGCAGCAGGCGGAACGACGCCAGATGATCCTCGGCCGCCTGCTCAAGCGGTGTCACCTTCGACTTGCCGATGTTCACGGCCACGGGGATCCCCGCGCCGGCGCCCCTGCGGGCATCGGCGATGCGCCGGGCGGTGATGGCCGCGCCGTCGTTGTTGAAGCCCATCCGGTTGATGATGGCCTCGTCGTCCGGCAGGCGGAACAGGCGCGGGCGCGGATTACCGGTCTGCGCGCGCGCCGTGACGGTGCCGATCTCGGCGAAGCCGAACCCCAGGCGCCCCCATGCGCGTACGGCGCGTCCGTATTTGTCGTAGCCGGCGGCGAGCCCGACCGGACTCTCGAAGGTGAGGCCCATCAGGTGCTGGGCCACCGATGCGTCGCGCCGGGTGAGCCACGAGGAGCCCGCCGCGAGCACAGGGCCACCGGCCTGCAGCACGCGGAGCGCCGACTCATGTGCCCTCTCGGGGTCCATGCGGAAGGCGGCCCTCCGCAGCAGCCCCGCCGCATCGGGGCTCACTGCACCGCCAATCGGTCGAACGCGGCGGCAAGGGTGGTGTCCTTCTCCGTGATGCCGCCCTGATCATGGGTGACCAGGCGAAGCCTCACCGTGTTCCAGCGGATGTCGATGTCCGGGTGGTGATCGGCGTCCTCGGCGGCGACCGCCACGCGATCCACGAACGCGACAGCCGCGGGGAAGCCCTCGGGAAACACGTAGTCCTTGGCCAGCGCGCCCTCCTCCAGCCCCCAGCCGGGGAGCAGCGCGAGGGCGATGGTGATCTCGTCATCGGAAAGGCGTGGCATGCGCGAACCCTACCCGCGCCCCATGCGTCTCCAATGGCCCTGTGGACAACATGCGCACCACTCGCATGACATCAGGACCGCCGGCCCGGGGGAGCAGGTCAGTAGCCTGTCCCCGGGCCGTTAGCTCAGTTGGTCAGAGCAGGGGACTTTTAATCCCAAGGTCCTGGGTTCGAATCCCAGACGGCCCATGCGGGAAGACGCACTCCCAGATACGGGACGGCCCGATGCAGGCCCTGCTGGGCTACTTGACTCTTGTCGCCCTCACCGCGCGAGCGACCACGGTGGCACCCTTTCGGGCCTCGGTCGTGATTGTCCACGTCCCCTTCGACAGGCGGATGCTGCAGGCATACGTCTTGGGGCCCTTCTTCTTCTTTGGCTTCGCGACCTTGCACTTACCCGTCACTCGCTTCCCTGCTTGCGTCGCGACCTGCGACACCCTCGCCGCCCCGGTCGGAATAGTGCCCTTCGTCGCGCAACGGCCCCGGACACAGCGGACCTTGCCCGGAACACCCGGCAGCGCGGCCACCGGCGCACCGCTCGCTCCGCCCGCGGCTCCTGCTCCTGCTCCGCCCTCCGCTCCCGCTCCGCCCGACGGGGCTGATCCCGTACTGCGAGCGGTCCAGGTGCTGCCATCAGGGCTTGTCATCACCCGGTTACCGGTGCCGCTCGAGGCGACGGCGACGAACCGGCCGTTGCCGAAAGCCACAGAGTTCCACGTGTTGTCCGCTGAGGAGCTGCCGGCAGTCCAGGTAATGCCATCAGGGCTGGTCATCACCCGGTTACTGGTGCCGCTCGAGGCGACGGCGATGAACCGGCCGTTGCCGAACGCAATCGATGTCCAGTTATTCGCCGTGGACGACGTGCGCGACGTCCAGGTCACCCCATCCGAACTCGTCATGACATTGCCGCTGTGGCCGACGGCAACAAACTGCTCCTGCCCCGACAATCCGCCGAACACCAGCCCGGTCCAGTAACCCGTTTTTGCCGTCCGCAGCGACCACGTCGTGCCATCGGAACTCGTCATTGCATTGCCGAGAGCAGCATCAACCGACACGAAGGTCCCGTTACCGTAGGCAATCGACCGCCACCAGTGGGCGACGTTGCCCGCCGCGGTGCGCGCCGCCCAATTGATGCCATCGGGGCTGGTCATCACGCGCTCAGTTGTGCTGGCCGCGCTGGTCGCCTCCACCGCGACGAAACGCCCGCCGCCGTAGGCCACCGCATGCCACGTCCGATCCGAGGCGGCAGTCCGCAGGGTCCACGAGATGCCATCGGGGCTCGTCATGACGGCCGCGGGACGCGTCGACCCCATGTGGGCGGCGACTGCGACGAACAGCCCACCCCCGTACGTCACGGACGTCCAATGACGGTCCGCTGCGGATTGACGATCGGTCCACGTGATGCCATCGGGGCTGGTCATTACGCGATTGCCACTTCCGGTCGAGGCGACGGCCACGAACGTGCCGTCGCCATAGGCGACGGATTGCCAAGCGTTGTCGGCGCCTCGCGCCTGGCCGGGAACGAGCACCACCAGCGCCGCGAGCGCAGCGACGATGGTTGCGCCGCGACGCGCCGGTCGGGGGGCAGCACGCTCGACGGAATCGCTGCGACGGGCGGGGGCACGGAGCGCAGTTGCGGACATCGGGGGCATGGACACTCCTCTAAAGACGACAGACGGGGGATAAACAGGAGACCCGGAGGAAGCCCGGGTCCCAGATGACGGCCACCGGGCAGCAGGGACGGATCAGTTCCGAGACCGCCTACTGCGTGGTGGGAGTGAGCTCGCTCGTGCAGTGCGGGCAGCGCGACGCGGCGATGGAGACCTCTTCCATGCACGACGGGCACGAGGTCTTCTCGGCGGCCTCGCCCATGACGCGGATGACCACCCTCACGATGAGGAACAGCACGAGCGCGATCAGTACGAAGGTGACGACTGCGCTGAGGAACGCCCCGTAGGGGAATACCGCGCCGTTCAGCGTGAAGGTGAGGTCGTCGAAGTTGGGCTCACCGAAGATGGCGGCGATGAGCGGCATGATGAAGGAGTCGACGAGCGACTTCACCACGAGGGTGAATGCCGTCGCGAGCACGAATGCGACGGCGACCTTCAGCAGGCTGTCGGAGAAGGCGAACGACTTGAAGTCGTTCCAGAAGCGCTTGGAGCGATCCATGTGGGTTGCCTCCGGGGCTAGGTGGTATTGACCGGCGAGGCCGAGCAACTGTCGAGGTAGAACAGTGCCGCCCGCACTCGGCGATTGGTGGGCTCGTCGCCCTCGAGGGGAAGTTTGCGAAAAATCGATGAGACGTGTTTCTCCACCGCGGATACACCGATGCTCAGGCGGTCGGCGATTCCGTCGTTGCTGAGCCCGTGTGCCACAAGTCGCAGCACGTCGCGTTCGGAGCGGGTGAGCGGCGCCAGTGGATCCTCCTTCCCCAGGGCGCGCTGCATGAGCGCCTGGACGAGCGTGGGGTCGATCGCCGTGCCGCCGCTCGCCACGAGCCGAATGGCGCTGACGATCTCGCGTGGATCGCCGATACGGTCCTTCAACAGGTAGCCCGTGCCGCGCTCACCGGTGGACAGCAGCGCGTCGGCGACAGCCGGGTCGGCGAACTGGCTGAGGAGCACGGCGCCCATCTCGGGGTGATGGGCGCGCACGCGGCGAATGGCCTGCAGGCCCTCGTCGGTCTGCGTGGGCGGCATGCGGAGGTCGGTGACGACCACGTCCGGCGCATGGCGGGTCACGGCCGCGATCAGGCTGTCGCGATCGGGCGCCGAGTCGACGAGGTCGATCTCCGGGACCTCCCCGAAAAGGTCGGTGAGGCCCCGGGTGATGATGGGGTTATCCTCGCCGAGGACGATGCGTATCGGGGCCGGGAGCATGGCTGTGAGGATAACCCCCCTCCCCCGGCCACGACCTCTCCGAAGGCCATGCGGTTAACCGGAGATCTCACATCCCGATCGGGACGCTGGCCTCCACGCGCGTGCCCTGTCCCGCCCGCCCCTCGATGGACAGCCGGCCACCCAGCGCGCGGGTGCGCTCACGCATTCCGAGTACGCCGAAGGAGTCCTCGCGCACGACCTGGGCGTCGTCGAAGCCACGCCCGTCATCCTCCACCCGCAGGCAGGCGTGCCCATCAGGGGTACGCGTGAGCGTCATGGCCACCGTGCGCGCCTCGGCATGCCGGGCGGCGTTCGACAGCGACTCCTGCGCGATGCGGTAGAGGCACTCCGTGGTGACGGGCGACAACGTGCCGAGATCGTGCGCATCGCAATGGAAGGTGAAGCGGGCAGGGTGACGGCCGTCGGCCTCGGCCACGAGGGCCCCGAGAGCCTGCACGAGGTCACGCCCCTCGAGCTCGCGCGCGCGCAACCCGGTGACCAGGCGGCGGGCGGAGTCGATCGCTCGCGTGAGCTCCTCGCGCGAGCGCTCGAGCGTCTCGCGGGCGCGATCCGGGTCCTCGGCGCGCATCTCCGCCGTCGCGATGTCCACCTTCACCGCCGACAGCGACTGCAGGAGGTCGTCGTGGAGGTCGCGCGCCATGCGCTCCCGCTCCTCCTTACGCGACCTCTCGCGCTCGGCGGCCACGCGCTCGGCCTCGGCCATCTCGCGCACGCGCCGGAGTTCCTCCTCCTGCGCCCTGCGCTCGCTGATATCGCGCGTCACGCCGAGGATCTCGAGCATCTCGCCCTCGGGCGAGAATCTCGGAATCACCTGTACCTCCGTCCACACGGTGGATCCGTCTTTGCAGTAGTACTCGAGCTCGCCCCGGAAGTTGCTTGGCGGCTCCCGTCCCTCCGCGAGCGCGGTGAAGAGATCCACGTAGTACTGCCGGCTGACCGCCGCCGACTCAGGACACAGGATCTCCTCGAGCGGCTGCGCCATGGCCTCCTCGGGCGTGTACCCCCGCATGCGCTCCACGGCAGGGCTCACGTAGGTGATCTCGCCGGTGATGGACATGGTCCACACAACGTCATTGCTGCTCTCGGCCAGCAGGTAGAGGAGTTCGTGACTGTCACGGTTGTCCATGGGGGAAACCCTACCCGCGGAGCCCGCCGCGGCGGCACGTGACCGGCGGCGACGTCCGTACCGGTCCCCTAGGGTGCCGCTCTCATTCGGACGACGGTCGCCCCTCGGGGCGCTAAGTGGGAAGCCGGTGTGAATCCGGCGCGGTCCCGCCACTGTCACCCGGGAGTGAGTGGATCAGGCTTCGGCCAGCCACTGGGGCGCATGCCCCGGGAAGGTGATCCAACTCGCGTCTGACCGGGAAGCCAGGAGACCAGCCGTCGCTCCGTCACAAACAGACACCTCCGAGGAAAGAGGGATCAGTGACACGCACCACGCGCATCGCGCGGGCGGTTGCCTGCGCGGCACTCCTGGCCGCCCCCGCTGCGGGAATGGCCACCGGCGACGCCACCATCCGGGCCGAGGGGCCCGGCGGCACCGTCCTGCCTGAGCGGTCGGCCAATGTGCCGACCGGCGGTACCAGCACGCTCATCGACCCGGACACCGGCGTGACGACGGTCGTGCCGAACAACCGGGCGACGTCCTTCCTCCTGCGCTCCGCCGAAGACGCCGGGGTCTCGATCGGCTTCAGGGTCTTCTCGTTCTCCGGCGTCCCAAGTGCATTCATCATGCGCATCGGAGCCGAGGCATCACCCACGGACTGGTCGTGGTCATGGGCCATCAAGGTGAACCACGCGGTGGCACAGGTCGGATCGGACGACGTCGTCATCCGCCCCGGCGACCAGATCCTGTGGATGCCGAGCACATACGGCGTTCCCCTGTCGGAACTCGACGTGATCGCCCCGACGTCCCCGCGCCAGGTCGGCGAGGCATTCACCGTGAGGGTCAACCGGTATGACGACACGGCGGCGCGTACGCCCGGCAGCGGGGTCACCGTGACCTACGGTGGCCGGTCGGTGACCACCGACGCGGCCGGCGACGCCACGCTGACGGCACTGCCGGGATGGAGCGATGTGGTGGTCACGGCGCCCGGCAGCATCCGCGACTCGGCACGCACATGTGGCTTCGCACCCGAGAACCCGGAGACATGCGGCCTCGACCCGCTCACACCGCGGCTGCGCGATGTCGTGCCGAACGAGTCAATCGCATCAACCCCGACGTCGATCCTGACGCGCGTCACCACAACCACGGGCAAGTCCGTGCAGGTCGACATCACCATCCCCCTCCGGGGCCAGCCACCGACGCGCATCTCCGATGCCGACATCACAGGGTCACCGCTGACGAGGTCGGAGCGGCGCGAGGTGCTTGGCGACCTCGGCTCATCCCTCGCCTGGCAGCTCAACCACCGCGCGGGCAACGGCGACGCAACCGTCCGCCCCCCACGGGGCACGACATGGCGCGCGGCGTGGATCGGTGGCACCGTGACGGTGTCACCGCTTGCGAGAGGAGAGGCCATCGTCACCCAGCGGAGCATGTCGCGCCGCAGCGCCGCCACCGCAGCCGATGTGGCCACGGGGACCAATCGCAGGCTGGACGCCTGTGGACTCGCCACCCGCGCGATGACGACCACGCGGTTCGGCTACGCGATGGTTGTGGTGAAGGCACCCGCCACGGGGGCACGCCGATGCCTGGCGCAGGGATGAGCGTGGGTACCCGCACCCGCGCGGCACTGACCGCCGGGGTTATCGCGCTCATCGTCGCCGCCCCGGCGGCGCTGGGCGCCTCACCCGCCGACCGGGCCTCCGCGACACGGGCGGCCGCATGGCTCGCAGGCGAGCAGCCCTCGGCCATGCCCGCGGGCCAGCAGGCCGACGTGATGGTTGCCATGCGGATCACGGGCACCGCGCCGCGTGCGCTTGCGTCCCGACTGCGCACGCTGCAGCGCACGGCCGACGGTTACGCCGACACGGCGGGCTCAACCGCCAAGGTGATCCTCGGGGCGGCAGCAGCCGGGGCCAACCCCGCGCGGCTGGGTGGCGTCGATTACCTCGCGCGCCTCCGACGCACGCAGTCGTCGCCGGGGAGGTTCGGACAGAGCGCCTTCGACCAGGGGCTGGCGATGATCGCGCTCCGCACGGTGACCGGGCGTGTGCCGGCGGGTGCACCGGCCGTGTTACTCCGCCTGCGGTCGGGGCCGGGCTGGAGCCTGGGTCTCGACCCCGACGCGGCACCCGATGTCGACAGCACCGCGCTCGCCGTGGTGGCGCTGCGGGCCGCCGGCCAGTCGTGCTCGTCACCGGCTCTGCAGGCCGCCCGGGCCTGGCTGGCCACACAGCGGTCGGGCGGCGGCTGGACGGCCTACGCCGGATCGCCACCAAGCGCGAACTCCACGGCGCTGGTCGCCCGCTCGCAGATCGCGTGCGGCGGGTCGGGCGGCGGCGCGCTTCGGCTCATCAGGTCGCTTCAGCAACGGTCAGGTGCCATCACCTTCACTCGCGCCCAGCCCGAGAGCCGCCTTCTCGCCACCACCGAGTCGGTCCCGGCGCTGGCGGGCGTGTCGCTCAGCCGGGGCTTCACGGCCGGCTGATCTGCGTGTGGTGACGCCCGGGGGCACAGGCCCCCGGGCGTCATCGCACGTGCTGCTACTTGGTGACGGTGGCCGTGCCCGTGAAGGCGATGGCCTCCTTCTTGCCGGTCTTCGAATGCTTGGCGTTGAACGCGAGGCGTGTGGCGCGCATGCCCTTGTATGCCCCCGTTCCCCCGGTGATGGCACCGCGGCCCACGAACGTGATGGCGAGGTTGGTCGTGGTGTAGCGGGCCGTGGCGGTGCCCGACAGACTGCCCTTCGGGTTGGTGATCTTCCACGTCACCCGTGCGACGGACGCCGATGGGACGAGGCGGTAGGTGAGCGTGATGTCGCCACTCCCCACGGGAGCTCCCTTCACCGTGCCGGTGTCCTCGAGCAGCAGCGGCTTCTCGACCGTGGTGAGCTGAGTGGATCCGACGATCCTCACACCCACGGGCGACGTTACGGCCGCCGTGGCAGTGGTCATGGGCATCAGGGCGGCGACGGCAATGGCCGCGCCGGCCAGGCGCACCCCGAAGGCACGGGTCACGAGTTCACCCCCGGAATCTTCACCGGGAATGGGGCCGTGCCGCTGAGCGGCTGCATCCGCTCCCCGTAGACCTTGACGAGCTTCGTCTGCAGACGGCGGAACTGCCGCTGCTGGGCCGGCGTGCGATCGAAACCGCGGTAGGCGATGTTCACCTGCTCGAGCGGGTCATTCTGCAGGTCATAGAGCTCCCACTGCGGTGGCACCTTGCCGTTCTCGTCGAAGTAGAGGCCGATCTTCCAGCGCTTCTCCCGCATGGCGAGCACATGCTGCGGCGGTGCCACGTATGGCCCCTGCGCCTGTCCGGCCTGGTAGTCGTCGTACGTGAAGAGCAGGTAGTCCTGAACGGGCTTCCTGCTGCCGCCGAGGACGATGGACGCGTAGTCGCGCCCCTGCCACGCCGACCGGGCCGACTGGGGGGCGCCGAACAACGAGGCCATGGTCGGCAGGAAGTCCACGTGCGACACGAGGGCGTCCACCGAACGGGCACGCTTGTAGAGCACAGGATTCGAGAAGATCAGCGGGATGTTCGTTGCCTCCTCGTACATGTTGAAGTTCTTCTGGCGCTGCCCGCCGTGGGTGAGGCCCATCTCCCCGTGATCGGACGTGCGGATGATGAGCGAGTCGGTGAGCAGGTTGCGCTTTCCCGTGGTGGTGACCGACTTGAGCGCCGCAAGGGTGTCCTGCAGGTACTGGTCGGACGCCTTCATGAGGTTGCCGTAGAAGTTCAGGTAGTTGATCTTCTGCTTCGGTGTGCGCAGCTTGCCGCTGAGGTCAAACAGCTTCACGAACTGCGCCTGCACGGACGGCTTGGTGGAGAGATCCTCGTCCACCGTTGCGGGGAGACCGATGTCGCCCTTCAGCCACGAGCTGGAGTAGCCGGCCTGCCCGTACTTCTTCGGGTACGCCAGCACGTCATGCGGGTTGACGATCGAGATGATGAGGAAGAACGGCTGGAGGTTCACCGCGTACTGGGTGATGAACTGCAGCACGCCCTCGGAGCTGTCCTCATAGGCGCCGACCGACGTCATGAAGCGGCCGTCGTTGTTGGCGAGCCCGCCGCCCATCTCGGGGATGTCCTGGTTGGCGCCCGCGTCGTTCGGGTTCCACCGCGACCAGCCGTACTTGGTCATGTCGGAGGGTGCCCACGCCGACCCGGCCGGCTTGCTGCAGTGCCACTTCCCCTTGTAGATCACGTTGTAGCCGGCCGCAGAGGCCACGGTGGCAAGGTTGGCCATCTTGTCGGGCGTGGGCATCTCCACCTGCGGGTACTGCGGTGACGGCATGTCCTCTTCGAGGGTGTACTTCACGCCGTGCTGCGCGGGGAAGTACCCGGTCATGAGGGTGCTGCGAGCCGGGGAGCACATGCACGCGTTGGTGAATGCGTTGGTGAACGTGAGCCCCTTGTTCTGAAGCGCAGTCAGGCCCGGCAGGTTCTCCTCCGCCCATCCCGGCGGGAAGTGCTGGATGTGCCGCTCCTGGTCGGTGACGAACATGATCACGTTCATCCCCTGCAGCGACGACGGCGCGGCGGCATTGGCCACGCCGGTCACGGCCTTCCCGGCGGTGGTGGCCACGGCAACCGTGCCCGCGGCCAGGGCGCCCTTCTTGAGGAACTCACGACGGGTGGACATACATCTCCTTGGTACGAGGCGATTTGCCGGGGTGGGGGTTCACGCTACGGCACCGGCACCGGCGACTGGCGGATGGGGGGTGCTCGCGTAGGGGATTCCCCGCATGGGCTGCACGCCGCGTCAGCCGATGAGCCCCTTGTGCATGGCGGTGCGTGCGGCCTCGGTGCGGTTCTTCACGCCGAGCTTGCGGAAGATGTTGGCCACGTGGAATTTCGCGGTCTGCTCCGTGACGAACAGGCGGTCGCCGATTTCGCGGTTCGACAGGCCGTCGGCAACCAGCGCCAGCACCTCGAGCTCACGCGGGCTCAGCGCCTCGCGCATTCCGCTCCCCTGTCCCGCAGCCCCGACGGGCACCACCATGCCCCCTGCGATCACATGACGCACCACCGAGGGCAGGTCGCGTGGCTCGGTGCGCTTGTCGAGATAGCCATGCACCCCGAGCTCGCGCAGATGGGGTACTCATCGGCAATCGCCACGCGAAGGGCAGGCGCCCCCCCTGATCCGTTGCCGTTTTCCATCTTGTCCCCCATCGCTTACCGCAGCACCGCGACTGTATTCCCCCAAGGCCGGACTACGCAGGCTGCCAGTTCCCGCGCTGGCCAGATGCGCAGCTGACAACTCCACGGGCCGCCCTACGAGTCGCTCCTCCGCGGGACCCCGATGAGGAATATCTCCACGAGGCGCCGTGGCATGTTGGTGAGCATTGGGAACAGGAAGGCACGGGCCGGCATCCGCACGGATCGCGCCCCTTTCTCCACTGCCCGCACCGTCTTCGCCGCCACCTTCGTAACCGGCGCGTCGGCGAGCAGGCCCAGTCGGTAGAAGCGACGGAATGACGCATCAGTGGGCGGGTATGACAGCACCGAGTCGGCCATGTCGGTGGGTGTCACCAGGCCCGTCTCCACCACGGTGAGTCCCACGGGCAGCCCCTTCAGCTCAAGGCGGATTCCCGCCGTCATGTGGGTGACGAACGCCTTGGTGGCCCCATACACCGAGATGCCCGGGAAGGTGCCCGTGCCCGCCAGGGACGACACCTGCACCACGTGCCCGCGCCCGCGCTCCACCATGCCCGGCAGCACCTGACGGGTGAGGTCGGCCACCGCGATGGCGTTCAACCGCACCATGCGATCGATGTCGTCGTATGACATCTCCGTGAACGCTCCGGTGAGATCGATGCCGGCGTTGTTCACCAGGACATCCACCGGTCCGCCCTCCGCCTCGATGCGACCGATCAGACCTTGCACCTGGACCGCGTCGGCGAGGTCGGCAGCGTGCACGCGCGCGCCGGTGCGCGACGCCACCTCCTCAAGCGCCGGCACGGTGCGGGCGACGAGCGTGAGGCGTGCGCCGCGCCGGGCGAACTCATCGGCCAGCGCCGCGCCGATACCGCGCGATGCACCGGTGATGACGACATGTCGGTCGGTGAGGTCCATGGTGGCTCCTGATTGTGTCCGTCCAGCACACGCTACGCCACGGCCATGGTGTCCTCGGGCGGGA
Source organism: Miltoncostaeaceae bacterium (assembly GCA_044342355.1). Classification (GTDB taxonomy): domain Bacteria; phylum Actinomycetota; class Thermoleophilia; order Miltoncostaeales; family Miltoncostaeaceae; genus SYFI01. The sequence continues at coordinate 13,939 of JBIIQA010000024.1, forward strand.
TCCTGCGCTACCGGATGGAGCGCTCACGCATGCGGCGCTCCACATCCGCCAGCCCTGCCGCCCCGCAGGTGAAGCCCTCGGCCGAGGGCTTCACCTGCTCGGTGTACCCCTATCCCGCGGGCTGCGGGACGATGCGGATGTAGGGCTTCGGCTCTTCCCAGCCCTCCGGCCAGATCTCCTTGGCCTGCTCATTGTTGACCGAGCCCGCGATGATCACCTTGCCGCCGTCCTGCCACTGGGCGGGCGTGGCCACCTTGTGCTTCGCGGTGAGCTGCAGCGAATCGATGACGCGCAGCACCTCGTCGAAGTTGCGGCCTGTGGTCATGGGGTAGACGAGGACGAGCTTGATCTTCTTGTCAGGCCCGATGACGAACACGTTGCGCACGGTCTGGTTGTCGGCCGGGGTGCGCACCAGCGGGTCGCCGTCAACACCTGCCTCGAGCATGCCGTAGGCCTTCGAGATGGCGAAGTCGGCGTCGCTGATGAGCGGGTAGTTGGGGGCCGTGCCCTGCGTCTCCTCGATGTCCTTCGCCCACTCCTCGTGGCGATCGAGGGGATCAACGGAGAGGCCGATGATCTTCACGCCGCGCCGGTCGAACTCCGGCTTGATGCGCGCCATGTACCCGAGCTCGGTGGTGCACACCGGGGTGAAGTCCTTGGGGTGGCTGAACAGCACCGTCCACGAGTCACCGATCCACTCGTGGAAGTCGATGGTGCCCTCGGTGGTCTGGGCGGTGAAGTTGGGAGCGTCGGAGTTGATGGAGAGGGCCATGATCAGGCCACCTTTCCGGCCTCAGTGGCCTCGGGGATCTCGATGAGCTTTCCGGTGCGCACGTCGTAGACGTAGCCGTACACCGGGATGCCCGCGGGAACGAGCGGGTGCTGGCGGATGCGCGTGACGTCATCCACCACCGCGCCTGCCTGGTCGGAGATGGTGAGCCAGTCGATCTCGCGGCCGGCCGGCGAGCCGGGGCCCGCACCGACGTCGACGAAGCCGTCGGGGCCGAGCTCGGCCGTCTCGAGGCTGCTGGCGAGCAGGTCGCCCATCAGCTCGCTGGTGAAGAACTCCATCCCGCAGTCGGTGTGGTGGACCACGAACCACTCCTGGG
>JBIIQA010000141.1:0-4055 GCA_044342355.1 Miltoncostaeaceae bacterium
GCCGGCGTCCACCGCAATGCTGCCCGCGCCGGTCCGCACGCTCAGCGATGCGATGGGACCCGGTGCCGTGAAGACGTCCGTGACCTCGGTCCGTGCCACGGTACGCATGAGCAGGACGGCGATACCCGCGGCGATCACCATGAGCAGGATGAGGGTGAGGAGGCGCTTCACTTCAGGCGCGAGACCCGCTGGGCCACATCGGCCGCGAGGCGTACGCCGAAGCCCGATGCGTGATCGCCCTGCATCGCCGTTCCCGCCACGTCAACGTGGCACCAGGGCCTGCCCTCGGTGAAGTCGCGCAGGAAGCGTGCGGCGTACACGGCGCCGGCCTGCCGCTTCTTGGCCGAGTTGCTGAGGTCGGCGACCGGGCTCGCGACGAGCTCGTCGTAGCCGGGGTGGAGGGGCATGGGCCAGCAGAGGTCGCCGGTGTCCTCCCCGGCATCCCGGACCAGATCGGTGAACGCCGGGTCGGAGCCGAACAGGCCGGCGTACACCTCGCCGATGGCCACCACGATGGCGCCCGTGAGAGTGGCCATGTCCATCATGCGCGTGGCGCCCTGACGCGCGCAGTAGGTGAGGGCGTCGGCGAGGATGAGCCTGCCCTCGGCATCGGTGTTCGTGACCTCGATCGTCTTCCCGTTCATCGCCGTGAACACGTCCCCCGGCTTCATGGCCGTGCTGCTCGGCATGTTCTCGGTGGAAGGGACGACGGCAATGACCTCCACGGGCACCTCGAGGTCGGCGATCAGGCCCATTGCGGCGATGACCGCGGCCCCCCCGGCCATGTCCATCTTCATCTCCTCCATGCCCGCGGATGGCTTGATGGAGATGCCCCCCGTGTCGAAGGTGACGGCCTTGCCGACCAGTCCCAGGACCTCGCGCGTGGTACGCGATGCCCCGGGCGGCCGGTGGCGCATCACGATCATGCGCGGGGGCTCCGCTGACCCCTGGGCCACGGCCAGCAGGGCCCCCGCCTTGAGCGTCTTCAACTCACGCGGTCCGAGCACGTCGATGGACAGCGAGCGCCGGCCCCGGGCCACCTGCTCGGCCCGCTTCGCCAGGATCGTCGGTGTCATGTGGTTCGAGGGCGTCTCCGCGAGTTCGCGCGCGAGGTTGATCGCCTCCGCGGTTGCCGCAACGCCCTTCGCGGCGGCGGGCGGCAGGGCACCCCCGGCCACGATCACGTCGGGCTCGCCGGAGTCGCGGGAGCGCTTCCCGCGCGCAGGCCGGGAGCGGAATGCATCGAGGCGCCACGCCCCCGTGGCCATCCCCTCGGCCATCGCACGCACGTCACCCCGGTCGGTGTCGTCCTCCACGAGCAGGGCCACGCGCCGGGCGCCCACATCGCGTGCCCGCCGCGCGGCGGCACGACCGGCGGCCGCCCATGCGCCGCGATCGGGGTCATCGCCCACGCCCACGAGGAGCACCCGGGCGGCGGGGATGTCCCCGCGGGTGTGCAGCACGTGCACCTGCCCGGCCTTGCCGGTGACCTCACCATCGTTGATGACCGCCGTCACCAGGCCACCGAGCGCGGAATCCACGGCGGCGAGCGGACCGTCGGGCTCTCCGGGCGGCGAGCCCACGGGGACCACGAGGACATCCGCGCGGATGCGGCGGGGGTCGGCGGAGCGGCTGGTGGAAACGGGCATGTCGTGGTCCGTTCGATCGTGTGCGGGCCCGGACAGTCTGCACGTCGTCCCGTCCGCAGGCGACCACATCCTCGGAAGACCGCCCAATCGGTATCCTGCGCGCCCTATGGGACGTCCGATCCGAGTTGTCATTGCCAAGCCCGGCCTCGATGGCCATGACCGCGGCGCGAAGATCGTCGCGCGGTCACTGAGGGATGCCGGCATGGAGGTCATCTACACGGGCCTGCACCAGACGCCTGAGCAGGTGGTGGCCACCGTGGTGCAGGAGGACGCCGATGCCGTGGGCCTGTCGATCCTCTCGGGGGCCCACATGACGCTCGTGCCCCGCATCCTCGAGCTCCTGGCGGCCGAGGACGCTTCGGATGTGCTCGTCATCGTGGGCGGCACGATCCCGGTGGATGACGCCGAGGATCTCCGTGCGCTCGGCGTTGCCGCCATCTACACGCCCGGTGCCCCGGTGGACGAGATGGTCGCGTTCCTCGAGGGCGCGGTCGCCGCCTAGCGCATGCCCATCGGAATGGAGCGCCGGGGGCCCGTGCAGGTCCTCATCATCGATCGCCCGGATGCCCTCAACGCATTCTCACCGGAGCTCATCGACGAATTGGTGGCCGCCCTCGACGCGGCCGACGCCGACCCCCGCGTGCGGGCGGTCGTGCTGACCGGCGCCGGGCGCGCCTTCTCGGCCGGGGCCGACATCAGCCGCATGGCGGAGATGGATGTGGATGCCGCCCGGGTCTTCGCATCGAAGGGCCATGGCCTGTGCAGCGCCATCGAGGGCCTCGGCGTCCCCGTGATCGCGGCCATCAACGGTTTTGCGTTGGGTGGCGGGTGCGAGGTGGCCCTCGCCTGCGACATACGCCTGGCATCCGAGGCCATGAAGATCGCGCAGCCCGAGGTGGCGCTGGGTATCCCCCCGGGCTGGGGTGGCACGCAGCGCCTGCCGCGCATCACAGGCGAGGGATTCGCTCTGCGGATGATCCTGACCGGCGCCATGATCGGGCCCGAGGAGTCGCTGCGCGCGGGTCTGGTGAGCGCCGTGCACCCCGCCGATGCGCTGCTGGACGCCGCCGTGGCGGTGGGCGAGGAGATCGCGCAGAAGTCGCCGTCGGCCGTCGCACTGTCGAAGCGGCTGATCCACACCGCACTCGGTGAGCGCGGCCCGCTGCTCGACGCCGAGGCCGAGGCCTTCGCGCAGCAGTTCGCGCACCCGGAGCGCGTCGAGGGCATGGCCGCCTTCCTGGAGAAGCGCGCGCCCGACTGGGGGTAGCCCCCCGCCGCCCGGCATGGCCGCCGGGCGGTGCACCCAGCCCGCCGGCGCCACTGCCGGGTCGCCCGCGGGTACCTCCGTCCCTTGAGGGTCCGCACGATGCCCCTCGGGCGTGAGGTGGTTGGTATGCTCGCCGCCGCTCGCGGAGCAGTGACTCACCCCCTCCGCGGCAGGCACGAATCCACTTTCAGGAGCCCGTCTTCGTGAAGATCGCCGTCTGCGTCAAAGAGGTGCCGGACACCACCGCCGAGAAGCGGATCGACCCGAGCACCTTCCGCCTCGTCCGTGACGAGGGTGACCGCATGCTCAACGAGTTCGACAAGTACGCGGTGGAAGAGGCGATCCGCCTCAAGGAGGCCGGCACCGCCGACGAGGTGATCCTCATCTCCCTCGGCCCCGAGAAGGCCGTGGAGTCGCTGCGGCAGGGCCTCGCCATGGGAGCCGATCGCCTGGTGCTGGTGTCCGACCCCGCCGCCGCAGGTTCCGACTACGTCGGAACCGCGAAGGCGCTCGCCAAGGCGCTTGACGAGACCGGCGCGGAATTGGTGCTCCTGGGCGCCGAGGCGACGGACGCCCGCTCAGGCGTTCTGGCCGCCGTCCTCGGCGAGGTCAGTGGCCGCACATGGGTCACCTCCGCCAACTCACTTGCCGTGAACGGATCGACCATCACGGTCGAGCGCCAGAGTGACGACGGCGTCGACACGGTCGAGGCCCCGCTGCCCGCCGTGGTGTCGGTGACCAAGGCCATCAACGAGCCGCGGTACCCGTCGCTCAAGGGCATCATGGGTGCCAAGAAGAAGCCGCAGGACGTCAAGTCGCTCGGCGACATCGGCGTTCCCGCGGGCGAGGTCGGCGAGGCCGGCGCGAAGACCAAGGTGGTCGGCGTCGAGACCCCCCCGGCACGTACCGCCGGTCAGGTCGTCAAGGATGAGGGCAATGGCGCCCAGCAGATCCTCGACTTCCTGATCGAGAAGAAGATCGTCTAGCCCCGTCTCGGAACCGAAAGGACCTCACCACATGGCAGGCATCCTCGTCGTCGCCGAGCCCCAGGGCACCGGCTTCCGTCGCGTCGGACTCGAGATTCTCTCGAAGGCCCGCGACCTCACACAGTCCACGGGTGGCCCCCTGGCCGCCTACGT
>JBIIQA010000142.1:0-4018 GCA_044342355.1 Miltoncostaeaceae bacterium
CCGTGGAGCGGCCTCACCACCTGCACCTGTATGAGCCCGAGGAGATTCCCCCGCTTGCGGCCGCCTCCGGGCTCGAGGTCATCGACGTGCACGGAGGCTTTCGGGGCGAGCCCCTCGGGCCGGATTCGGACCGGCACGTCTGGCGGCTCAGGAAGCCATGACGTCACCTGCCCCGGCCGTCCGGCTGTGCCACCTCTACCCCGCGGAGATGAACATCTACGCCGACCGGGGGAATATCGCGGTGCTCCGCCGGCGCCTTGAGTGGCGCGGTCTCGCGCTTGAGGTGCACGAGCGGGGACTGGGCGATCCCATCGTGCCCGGGGCGCACGACCTGTACTACCTCGGAGGAGGACAGGATCGCGATCAGGCCGTTGTCGCGGACGACCTCGCACGCACAAAGGGGTCGGCCATCGTGTCTGCCATCGAGGACGGTGCCGCCATGCTCGCCGTCTGCGGCGGGTACCAGTTGGCCGGCCGCGGCTACGTCGGCGTCGATGGCGCCGCGATGCCGGGCATCGGACTGCTCGACGCCGAGACCGTGGCCGGGACCACACGGCTCATCGGCGACGTGCTGCTGCAGGCCCGGCTCGGGGGCGAGGCGCATGAGGTGGCGGGCTTCGAGAACCACGCGGGGCGCACGCACCTCGGATCGGGTGCCACACCGTTCGGTCGCGTCATCGCGGGGTACGGAAACGACGGGGAGTCCGGGGACGAGGGCGTCACCCGTCTGCGCGCGATCGGCACGTATCTCCACGGCCCCCTTCTCCCACGGAATCCCTGGGTGGCCGACACGCTCCTCTCGTGGGCGCTGGAGCACCGCACCGGCGGATCCGTGGACCTTGACCCACTCGACGACGCGCTGGAGGACCGGGCGCGTTCGGTCGCCGCGGGCCGGGCCCGGGGGGAGCGCGACGAACGGCTGATCGGCCGCCGCGCCTAGCGCCCGGTCGAGCCGAAGCCCCCGTCGCCACGCCCATCCGACTCGGGAAGGGCGTCCACCTCACTGACGCCCCCGAGGACGACGGGCGTGATCACCAGCTGGGCAATCCTGTCTCCCGCGGTGATGGCCACGGGCTCCGGCCCGAGATTCGCGAGGATCACCTTGAGCTCGCCCCGGTAGCCGGAGTCGATGAGGCCCGGGGCATTCGCCACCGTGAGTCCGTGCCGGAGGGCATTTCCCGAGCGGGGCACCACGAGCCCTGCCATCCCCGGGGGGATGGCCACGGCCCACCCCGTGGCGACGGCCGCTCGCTCGCCCGGCCCGAGGATGAGGTCATCCACGGAGGAGAGGTCGAGCCCCGCGTCGCCCGGATGCGCGCGCGAGGGCGCAGTCGCATCCGGGCGCAGCCGCTGAAACGGGATGTCAGGAAGCGACGAGACGGGAAATGCGCTCCGCGGCCTCCATGAGGCGCTCATCCGGCGTGGTGAGGCTCATGCGCACGAAGCCCTCCCCGCTCGGCCCATAGGCCGCGCCGGGGGAGATGACCACGGCCGCCTCCTCCAGCACCTTCTCGGTGAATGATGCCGACGTCTCGCCCTCCGGCACCCGGGCCCACACGTAAATGGCCCCCTTCGGCGGCGTGAGCTCGAGCCCGATCGCCCGAAGCGCGCCCACGAGGACGTCGCGGCGGCGGCGGTAGATCTCGCACATCTCCCGCACCGACTCCTGGTCGCTGTCAAGAGCGGTGGCGCTCGCCTCCTGCACCGCCTCGAACATTCCGGAATCGATGTTGGTCTTCAGTTGCCAGTAGGCGCTGACGATGTCGGCGTTGCCCACAACGGCGCCCGATCGCCACCCGGTCATGTTGTAGGACTTCGACAGGGAGAACACCTCGATGCCGACATCCTTGGCCCCGGGCGTTGCGAGGAACGACGGCGCGACGTAGCCGTCATACGTGATCTCGGAATAGGCGTTGTCGTGGACGATGATGAAGTCGTGCCTGCGTGCCAGCGCCACCGCGCGGGCGAAGAGGTCGTCCTCCACCACCGCGCCCGTCGGGTTGTTCGGATAGTTGAGGTACATGATCTTCGTGCGGTCGAGCACGCCAGCGGGAATCGCATCGAAGTCCGGCTGGAACCCGAGGCCGGGGACGAGCGGCATCGGGACGGGCTCGGCTCCCACCAGGAGGGGCCCCATGGTGTAGACGGGGTAGCCCGGATCACTGGCCAGAGCCACGTCGCCGGGGTCGAGCAGGGCGAGGTTGAGATTCGCGATCGCCTCCTTCGCGCCGAGGGCCGGGATGATCTCCGACTCCGGATCGAGGTCGACCCCGAAGCGGCGCCCGTAGAAGCCCGCGACCGAATCGCGGAACGACTGGCGCCCCCGGTTCGAGGGGTACTGGTGAGTGCCGGGATCGGCCACGGCGTCCTGCATGCGGGCCACGATCGCGGGCGGGGTGGGCGTGTCGGGGTCACCGATGCCGAGCGAGATGATGTCCACCCCCTCTGCGCGCTTCGCGGCGATCTTGCGCTCGATCTCGGCGAAGAGGTACGGGGGCAGCAGCCCGAGGCGGGCGGCGCCGACAGAACGTGGGCTCACATGGACTCCAGTCGTGACGTGAGTTGGGCCGACAGGCGGCCGGAGTAGATGGGCTCGGCGGGTCCGGTCATGGTGACCTCAAGGTCCTCGGCGACGCCGATTATGAGGTCCCCCCCGGAGAGGTGGACGGTCACGGGGCTGCTCATGCCATCCAGCCGCACGCCGGCGACGGCCGCGGCGCACGCACCGGTTCCGCAGGCCATGGTCACCCCCGCCCCGCGCTCCCAGACGCGCATGGTGATCTCCGACGGGCCATCCCTCCGGATGAACTCCACGTTGGTGCGATCCGGGAAGCGGGCGGCGGTCTCCACGAGGGGCCCAACAGTGGCGACAACCGCGTCAGGGTCCTCGTGGCGGATGACGGCGTGGGGGTTTCCCATCGACACCTCTGCGAGGGTCACCTCGCCCGCCGGCGTGATCAGTGCCTCGTCGCCCTCACCGGCGGGGAAAACGGCCCGGCCCATCTGCACGGCGACCACCGAACCCTCCACCGACACCCGCACATGCCCGGCCCCGGTAAGGATGCGGCCGTCCTGCGGGAGCATCCCATGGGCCGCGAGGTAGCGCGCCACCATCCGAATGCCGTTGCCGCAGTTTTCGGCCAGGCTGCCGTCCGGGTTCCAGACCCGCATCTCCGGTACCTCACCGGACGTGACCACCTCGAGGATCCCATCGGACCCCACACCGAAGTTGGGGTCGCACACCAGGCGCGCCCGCTCCGGGGTGATCGGGCACGGCCACTCTGACGATTCGGTGACCACATAGTGGTTACCCAGGCCCTGCCACTTCTCGAAGGGGATTCCGGTCGTCACGAGGCGGCAGGCTATCCCACGGCCCCACGGGCCCGCCGCCATGCCGCGACCACCGGGGCGACGGCATCCCGTGCAGGACGATCACCCAGATCGAGGGGAACGTCGACCCGCATGCGGCGCATCCACGTGCGCTGCATGCGTGCGAGCCGCCAGGTGCGTGCACACAGGGCATCCCGGAACGCATCGTCGTCCATCCCCCCGTCGCGAAGGGCCCGCATCTCCTTCATGCCGATCACCTGACCCGGACCCCGGGCCAGATCCGGGCGATCCAGCGCGCGTGCAAGCTCATCACGGAGCCCATCATCGATCTCGCGCCGCACCCGCGCGTCAATCAACGACCTCAGCACCTCCCGCGGGCGATCGACGCCAACGAGGAGCGTGGGGCGTCGGTACGGCGCGGCGAAGATGTCCTCTCCCCCGTCGCTCTCTCCCGACGCCGCCCGCTCCAGCGCACGCACGACCCGGCGCGGATTCGCGCGGTCGATCGCCGCGGCGGCCACCGGGTCGCGTGCCTCCAGCTCGGCGAGTGCCGCCTCGGGGTGGCGGGCGAGATCCTCCGCCCATGCGCGCACGACCGGATCCGGTGCCGGGCGCATCTGCAACTCACACAGAGCCGCCCGCAGGTACAGCCCGGTGCCGCCCGACACGATCGGCACCCGACCGGCCG
>JBIIQA010000143.1:0-3975 GCA_044342355.1 Miltoncostaeaceae bacterium
TCCGGGATCGGCCGGGTCGGGTGACGGGTCACGGTCCCCTTCGACGAGGTCACTGGCGCCGACGATCAGGCGTGTGGGCCCGATGCCACCGCCGAGCCACGGGTGCGATGCATCCACCGCCGCATCGATGAGCGCGATGTGCTCAGGGCCCGGACCGGAGACCGCCCCCGCCGTGCCCTGGGGACCGTCGCCGGTGGGCGTCACCGCGGTGGGATCGGATGCCGCGGGGGCCATGTAGAGCACCGGGACCACTGCCTGGATCCCCGCCACCTCGGCCAGCGTCGAGAGGCGGCCTGCGGGCACCCGCACGGCGAGGCCGTTGAGCAGGGTGCGGTAGCGATGCGTGACCACCCCTCCCATCCCCTGCAGGGTGCCCTCAATGGCCAACTGGTCGGCCTGCATCCTCGCGAGCGCCGAGGCGCGGGCGGGAAGGGGAAGGTCCACGATTCCCGGACCATCGAGAAGAACAATCGCCGACTCGGTGTCACCGGGCGGCGACACCTGGGGGGCACGCTGGCCACCCACCCAGTCGCGCCAGGCCGCAGAGGCCACGAGGGCACTGGTGGTGGCGCCGTCGGTGGGGGAATCCTGGGCCACCAGAACGGTGGGAGTGACGATGGCGGCCGCGCCCAGCGCGGCGATCCCCAACCGCATGGACATCGAATGACCCCGTCGTCGCAGGCGCCTCATGCGGCGATCCCTCCGGGCGGTGCCGTGGCCATGGCGTCCTCTCCCACGAAGTCCGGCCACGGCACTGATGGCGTGAAGTGGGCGGCGGCCGCGATCATCGCGGCGTTGTCCGTGCACAGCAGCCGATCGGGGATCGCCACGCGCAGCCCGCGTGCTCTGGCGCCATCCTCCACGAGCGCTCGCAGGCGTCCATTCGCCGCAACCCCGCCACCGATCGACACGGCGGGAACGCCGGTGTCATCGGCCGCGCGCATGAGGCGGTCCGCGAGCGGCCGGACGATGGCCTCCTGGTACGAAGCCGCGAGATCAGCGCGGCGCGCGGCCACGCCGTCTTCTCCAAGTTCGCGGGTGGCATAGAGGAGGGCCGTCTTCACGCCCGCGTACGAGAAATCGAGGGCGCTCGCGCCGCGCGAGCTCAGGCCCACCGGGAACGCGAAGGCACCCGGGTCCCCCTCGCGTGCAAGGGCCTCAAGTCCCGGCCCGCCCGGATAGGGAATCCCGAGCAGGCGCCCCCCCTTGTCGATCGCCTCCCCTGCGGCGTCGTCAAGGGTCTGCCCGAGGAGCACGGGTGAGGCGTAGTCCTCCACGTGGTCGAGTCTGGTGTGCCCGCCTGACGCGGTGAGTGCGACGAAGGGCGGGTCGAGGGCCACGGGCTCGAGCCAGACCGCGGCGACATGGCCGTGCAGGTGGTCAACCATCACGAGATCCTTGCCGCTCGCATAGGCGAGCGCCTTGGCGGTGGCCACCCCCACCAGCAGGGCACCGATGAGACCCGGGCGGCGGGTGACCGCGATGCGATCGATGTCGGCGAGCTCCACCTCGGCGTCGGCGAGCGCCCGGTCGATGACGGCGTTCACCGTGGTGAGATGGTGCCGCGCGGCCACCTCGGGCACCACGCCGCCGTACACCGCGTGCAGATCGGCCTGCGACGCGATGACATTCGAGAGAATGGTGCGGTCACGTACCACTGCGGCAGCGGTCTCGTCGCAGGAGGTCTCAACGGCGAGCACAAGGCCACTCATGCCGCTTCACCCCCGTCCGGTTCCCGCCACATGATCAGCGCATCTTCCTGATTGTCGGAGTAGTAGCGCGGGCGCACGCCGGAGTCGACGAAGCCCTTGGCGCGATACAAGCGTATGGCGGCATCGTTCGACACGCGAACCTCGAGGGTGTAACGGTCATACGGGCGACCGTGCAGGCGTCCGATTGCGCCGTCCACGAGCATGGCGCCGATACCGCGTCGGCGATGGTCGGGATCGACGGTCACGTTGAGCACATGCCACGAATCCCCCTGGCCCGCCACCGCGATGAATCCCACCACGGCCTCACCATCGACGGCGACGAGCGTGATGCCCTCCGCGCGCTCGAGCTCCTTGGCGAACAACTGCCGCGACCACGGCACGGGGCTGCTGCGTGACTCGATCGAGAGGATGGTCGTGATGTCCTCGGGGCGCGCCCGGCGGATGACGGGCGGGCGCACCACCGCCTTGCGGCCGCTCACGCCGGAGACTCCCCGCGTGCCCGGCGCAGGCGGTTCTCCTCTGCATCGGGGAGGCGCAGGTAGTCAGGTGCCACCGGCCGTGGACCCACGGCCCGCACCCGGGAGACCAGTAGCGACGCCATCACCCGGTCGGCCACACCGGCGGGCGGGCGGCGGAGACCGTCCCCCATCGGCACCAGATGTGCTCCATCGCCCCCGAGCACAGCGCTGCCCATGCCCACGAGGGAGGCGGCGAGATCAGCGGGCGCCCACGCCGCAGGGGCGATGAGCGTGCGCAATCCCGCGTCGTCGAGCGCGTATGCACCTGCGAAGACCTCGCGGCGCCGGGCGTCGATGACCGGGACGAGCACCTCGTCGGGCCCCGATCGGGCGATGGCGAGACCGAGCGCGAGGGCCTCGAGCGTGGACGCGCCATGCACCGGGATGCCGAGCGCCTGCCCGAGCCCGAGTGCGGTGGCGATGCCGATGCGGATGCCGGTGAACCCGCCCGGACCGATTCCCACGACGACCTCGCGCAGATCGCCGGGCGTGATCCCCGCCATCGCGAACAGATGGTGTGCCGCGTGGAGGATACGGCGGCCGCCCCCGGGGGCCCGTCCGAGCCACGCCTCCGCAACGACGTCATCGCCGTCGAGGAGGGCGAGTGCCGGATCAGGCGTTGCGGTGTCGAGCGCGAAGGTCGTCACAAAGGGCCTCGAGCGACGCATCCATGCCGGGATCGGGACTGCGCAAACGTACCACCCGATCGTCCCCGCCCCCGTGGGCGATGTCCACCTGCACGCGGGGATCAGGCAGCCCGCTCAATACCGAGTCGGGCCATTCGACGAAGGCGATGGCGTCATCCCCGACGGCCTCGAGAGCCAGGTCGAGTTCCTCGTCGTCGGGATCACCGAGCCGCCAGGCATCGAGATGGGCCACGCGCACGCGCCCCTCGTAGGTATTGGCGATGGTGAATGTGGGGCTGGTGACCGGGCCGGTCACCCCGAGTGCCCGCGCGGCGGCCCGCACGAGGGTGGTCTTGCCCGCGCCGAGGTCACCGCGGAGGACCACGACATCGCCCGGAGCGAGGAGGGCGGCGATCCCGGCGCCAAGGGCCTCGGTGGTGGCCGGGCTGCGGCTCTCGATACGCCCGGGCATCAGAAGAGGTCCATCTGCTGGGTGCGCTCACGCGTGCCGGGTGATTCCGGCGCCTCCGCGTCCGCGTCCGCGATGGAGGAGAGCCCGATCAGCCCCGGCAGGCGGGCGAAGTCCTCCTCGAGCGTGCCGAGCATGGATCGTGTGTAGAGAGCGGCCGCGGGGTGGAATACCGGGTACAGGATGGTGTCGTGGCCACCGAACGCGACCTGCTGCCCCTGCCCGTGAACCTGGCTGATGCCGTCGGGGCGACCGGACAGGAGCTTGGTGGCGAAGTTCCCGAGCGAGCACACCACCATCGGCTGCACGAGCGCGACCTGCTCTTCGAGGTACCCCCGGCAGGCCTCGATCTCCTCGGGGCGCGGGTCACGGTTTCCCGGCGGGCGGCACTTCAGGACATTGGCGATGAAGACATCATCCCGGGCCAGCCCGATCCCCTCGAGCAATCCATCCAGCAGCGTTCCGGCCTGCCCCACGAAGGGAACCCCGAGGCGGTCCTCGTTCGCCCCGGGAGCCTCTCCCACGAACATGAGATCGGCGTCCGCAGCGCCCGCCCCCACGACGACGGTCGTGCGGCCTCCGGAGAGGGCGCACCCCGTGCACTCGCGGAGGTATCCGGCGAGTCGTTCGAGCGCGTGGGCGCGCACCGC
>JBIIQA010000144.1:0-3933 GCA_044342355.1 Miltoncostaeaceae bacterium
CAGGCGGATGTACTTGGCCACATCCGCCGGGTCACCCTCGCCGAACTGGCTGTCGTACAGACGCTGGACGGTGTCGTAGACGTACAGGCCGTCCTGCGCGCGGGTGGTGCTCTTCACCGGCCAGGTGATGAGGCGCATGCCGAGGCTCTCGGCCACGGCCTCGGCCAGCAGGGTCTTGCCGGTGCCGGGCTCACCGCGCACCAGCAGGGGGCGCTCGAGGGAGACGGCGACGTTGACCGCTGCCTGCAGGTCGGGGGAGGCGATGTAGTCGTCGGTACCGCGGAAGTGGGAGAGGCTCATGATCCGGAGGGTACCCCGGGGCCTGCGGGTCAGTCCCAGACTGCGAGCCGCTTCACCCGCTTCGGCAGCCCGGCCTCGAACCGGTGGATGGCCTGGTCACCCGTGATGAGGGGCACGTTCATGACGCGTGCGGTGGCGTAGATCATCTGATCGCCGGGATCGCGATGGAATCCCTCGCGTGACAGGCCCGCCGACTGCACGGCGATATCCGGGCTGAGGGGGACGAGCACGCATGGGTCACGAAGCGCGGCGCGCATCCAGGCCTCGATGCCGTCCCGGCCGGGCGCGACGGACAGCTTCTGCCGCTCGGCGAGCAGTGCCACCTCACGTAGCGCGATGGCGGGCACGTAGGCCACCTCTGCGCGCGCCAGGCGACGTGCCGCGCGCGGTGGGAGGCCCGGCGCACCACTGGCGAACACCACCCATGCGTGCGTGTCGAGTACGACCGCGCTGCTCACACGCCGTCCGGCTCCGTGCTGCGGAGCGCGCGCTCGATCCTGTCGTACTTCGTGACGGGGTCGTCCCACTTTTCGCCCGTCGACCACAGCTCCGACAGATCGTCGGGCAGGATGAGCCACCCTCTGAGGTCGGGTGCCGGGGCCGCAGGGGTGAGCGTGGCCACTGCGCGTCCGCGCCGGGTGATGACGATCTCATCACCCGTATCCCCGATCTCGGTCACGAGCCTCAGGAGATGGGCTTTCGCCTCGGTGATGGAGATGGTGCGGGTGGCCACGGGGCCTCCTTCAGATGACCATTGCGAATGGTCATCAGTCTAGGCCACCCTCACCCGCACCACCTTCGACGTGCCCGGCTCGATGAGCCATCCGCGCTCACGCGGCACGCGCACCCGGAAGGGCACGGTGAGGCCGCTCGCCTGGAACCGCCAGCGGATGGCGAACGAGCCGTCCGCGCCCGCCCGGCCGTTCACCACCGGCCGCCACGTCTTGCGGAAGGGGTCGAGCCACTCGAGGACGATGGCCTTTCTTCCGCCCTCGGCCCCGGGAGCCGGGCTCATCCGCCCCCGGAACGTGACCGGCGCACCCTTGGCCCGCGCCTGCGTGGCCGAGGCCATGAGGGTGACGGTGGCGCGCAGGCGCACGGCCACGCCCGGGCCGGTGGGCACCGGCACCACCTTCGAGCCATCGGGCACCCCGACGTCGATGGGGCCGCTGCGGATGGGGCTCGCCTTCAGGGAGAAGGATCCGTCGGGGCCGGTGATGGCCACACCGATATCCACGCCGGCCTGCCGGGCCACCATCGTGAAGCCCGCGAGCGCCTGCCCCTGGCGGTTGAGGAGCCGGCCGGTCACGGTGGCCCGCCCGCCCGCCTTCATCGTGACCACGCGGTAGCTGCGGCCCTCCACGGTCTCGGGGCGGCCTCCGGTGATGCCCAGGGTGAGGAGGCCCTCGCGCGCGGCATCGGCCATCTGGGCCGCCGGCGTGCTGGCGCCACCACCCGGGGCGCTCGGTGATGCCGGGCGGCCCGGGGCCGCACCCGGCGGATCCACCTCCATCGACCGCGCGTTGCCCGCCGAGTCGGTCACCTGCACGCGCATGCGTGCGGAGGGGTCGGGGATGAGCTCGGTGTCGATGGTGACGATGCCCGTGCCGTCGGAGGCGGGGCGCTCGGTGACCGTGCGCCATGTCCAGCCGTCGAGCCACTGCAGGCGAACCCGTTCCACGCCGGAGCGGCCGTCATCGGCAGACCAGGTCATCTTCACGCGGCCGTCGGCCAGGGTCGTGAGCGATGCCCGGCCCATGTCGGGCGGCGTGAGGTCGGTGCGCACCAGACCCATGCGCGTGGTGACCAGTGTCTGGGAGAAGGGCCCGCCGTTGCGCAGCCGCAGGCGCACCACGTGCACGCCGTCGGCCAGCCCGGCGAGCGGCACCTCCATGTGCTCGTGCCCGGGGGCCACGGCCTGCTGGCTCATGGGGATCCACTCGCCGCGCGTGCTGCCATCGGCCGCCGAGTTCACCTCCACCTCGAAGTCGCCGAGGCCGATCATGCCGCCGAGGTTGTCCTGCAGGTTCACATCGAGAGGCAGGGTGGATGTCCACCGGGCGGGGATGGGCTGCATGCCGATGGTGGGCGGCTGGGTGTCGACGATGAGGTGCTCGGGCGCCTGCTGCTGCACCACATTGCCCGCGGCGTCGCGGGCGGTCACCCGCCAGACATGCAGGCCGTCGCCCACGCTGCCGCCCACTGTGCGGGTGACCCGCTGCCCGGCCGACGCCGCGCCCACCGACCCCACGTTCACCCACTGGCCGATGGGCGTGCCGGTGGACCCGGTGTTCACCTCCACCGTGGCGTTGGTGAGGCCACTCGTGGCGTCTGCG
This sequence comes from Miltoncostaeaceae bacterium, assembly GCA_044342355.1. Classification (GTDB taxonomy): domain Bacteria; phylum Actinomycetota; class Thermoleophilia; order Miltoncostaeales; family Miltoncostaeaceae; genus SYFI01. The sequence goes on from JBIIQA010000144.1 coordinate 2,637, forward strand.
GCCGAGAAGGCCACCTGCCCACGGCTGGCACCCGGCGCGTACTCCACCTCGGCCTCGCCGAGATCGGGAGGGGTGCGGTCCACGCGGATGATGGATTCGGCCGCAGCACCCGCCGTGCCGTCGCCGTCCACCTCCACACGCACGCGGTGGGTGCCGTCGGGGATTCCCGCGAGCGACACGTCGGCGCCGTGCTGGCCCTGCCCGGGCGCGCCGGCCCAGCGGGTCTCGCCGGCCACCTGCACCCGCTGGCCCGCGATGCCGTCGCTGCCGAAGTTGTCGGCCGCCTGCCAGCCCACGCGCGCGGCGTCGGTGCCCTGGCCGATCCACCCCGCCGGGGTGCTCACCAGCTGCGCGCTCGGTGGTGCGACGTCGCGGATGACGGTGCCCGTGCTGCCGATCCACCACACACGCGCGTGCTGCTGGCGCCGCTCGCCCTGGTTGAGCTCGAGCCTGAGGTCGCACACGCCGCCCGGCAGGCCGAGGCCGTAGCTTCGCCCGCCTGCCGGTGACTGCGGCATCCCGACGTCGCCCTCGGCCCACACGCGTTGCCCGTTTGCCACCACCTGCAGGCCCGCGCTCGATGCGGCGGCGTAGCGCAGGGCGCTCCACTGCACCGACGCGATCTCGCTTCCCGGCACCGGGCACCCCCATCCCATGGAGAAGTGCGTGCCGGTGGCCGCCGCGGTGGTTGCGGGCGCGTTCAGTTGCACGACGCCGCCGCTTGGCTGCGTGGCCGAGAGCATTGACCCCGTCGTGAATGGGGCCGATCCCTGTGGATAGAGGTTGCCGTCGGTTGCGTGCGCGACCGGTGCAGATACGGCGGCCACCGCCCCGATCAGGACGAGCCCGGCAGGCCTGCGCCGGCGGGGCGTGGTGTGGTTGGTCATGGTCCGAACTCCAGCTGCGGTTGCGCCGCGGGGCTCGCGGCGGGGGTCGACTGCACTGATGCGGGTTGTGATGGCGGGGCAGCCGCGGGCTGCGGCGCGCGGGCCTCCGCCTGCTGCGCGGCACGGCGCCGGCGCTCTGCCTCCTGCCGTGCGGCCGCACGCCGCCGGGCTGCGGCGGCGTTGCGGGCGTCCTGCGCCTCGCGCGCGGCCTGCTGCGCCCGAAGGCGCGCGATCTCGGCCATCACGTCGTCCTGTGCGGTGCCGGTGGTGCCTGTGGTGCCGGTGGTGGTGACGGCCGGGATGGCCTCGGCCGTGGTGCGCACGAGCGCGGTGGTTGCGGTGGGGTCGGGCCGCATCGTGTTGGCCACCACCGGCACGCCGGCCACGCCCGCCACGGTGATGGCAAGTGC
>JBIIQA010000145.1:0-3922 GCA_044342355.1 Miltoncostaeaceae bacterium
CGCACGCTCCGCGGCGGCGGACGATGTCACGGTGGCCCCTGCGGCATCGACCACAAGGGCGAAGCCACGGCTGAGGGGTGCCGTGGGATCGCCGGCTGATAACCGGGCATGCAGCACGGCAAGATGCGCGGCACCGGCCGCACCGAGAGCAACCGCGGCACGGCGGCGTCGGGCACCGAGAGCTCCCAGATCGCGCGCAGGAAGGAAGGCCGCATCGGATGCACCACGGCGCAGGCGCCCCCCGAGCCCCTGGACCCGCTCGCGCGGACGACGTACCACAGCATCGTGGGGACGCAGCAGGCCCGGCCGTGCACCGAGCAGGTCGAGGTCGCGGCGGGCCCGGGAGGCCACGCGCGCGAGCCCGCCGGCAAGACGCCTGCCGAGCGCTGCGGAGTCCTCGGCGAGGGCCGCGCGATCCGGCACAACGAGGTCGGCGGCAGCGGTGGGGGTGGCGCCGCGTGCATCCGCGGCCATGCACGCGAGGGTGACGTCGGGCTCATGGCCGAGGCCCGCGACCACCGGCGTGGCGCATGCGCGGATGGCGCGTACCAGGTCCTCGTCGCTGAACGGAAGGAGGTCCTGCAGTGATCCCCCACCCCGGGCCAGCAGGATGACGTCCACTCGCGGATCGGCGTCGAGGGCGGCGATGGCACGGGTGACCTCGGTCACGCATGCCGGGCCCTGCATTGCGGCGTGCGCGACGACGACCGGCACGGGAAAGCGTGCCTCGATGCGCCGGAGCACGTCCGCTCGCGCAGCTCCGCCCGCAGCCGTGATGAGGCCCACGCCCCTGGGCACGAACGGCAGGGGTCGCTTGCCGGCGACGTCAAAGAGCCCTTCCGCGGCCAGTCGCCGACGGCGCTCCTCGATGATGCGCAGGATCTCGCCCTCACCTGCGGGCTCGATGCGCCGGAGCCGCACGATCAGGCGTCCATCGCGCCGGGAGAACTCCGGGCGGGCGACGGCCGTCACAAGGCGCCCATCCTCGAGCGCGTGACCCGGTGCCACGTCGGTGGCCCACGCGAAACAGTCAACGCGGGCATCCATGCCATCGCGGGGGTCCTCGAGCCGGAACCAGAACATCCGGCCATCCCTGCCCGGGCGCAGGTTCACGACCTCACCCCGGATGCCGATCGTGCGTGTGTGGTCGGCGATCACCCGTTCGAGTGCCGAGACGACCTCCTCCACCTCGAAGATCCGCGCGCTGGGTGTCGCATCCGCCATGCCCAGATGATGACGATCAGGTCGGCGGCACGATGCCCACGAGCACGGCCACCGACACCATGACCATCACCGACAGGGCGATCTCCGCCCGCACGCTCGCGCGCAACGCCGCAACGCCGTCGTCCCCGCCATCCTCGCGCAGGCCGAGGGCGGTGCGCTCGATCCGGGGGTGCAGCACCAGGCGATTCCACCCCGCAAACGCAAGCATCACCGCGAAGATGCCCAGCTTCACGGTCAGCGTGACGCCATATGCGGTGTTCCACAGCGCGGAGAGCGACGGCAACTCGGCGAGTGCCCGGTACACCCCGGTGATGACCAGCACCACCACCGCCCCCACCGCGAGTGATGAGAACCGCACGATCACGGATGCCCCGAACCTCACGCGGGGCACGGGCGCCAGGCGGCGCATCAACGGGAGGGCAAGCGCCGCGAGCATCACGAGGCCGCCCAGCCAGAGCGCCGTGGCCCATCCGTGGATGACGTCGATGATCGTGCCGAGGGTGGCGTCGCCTCCGCTTCCGGCATGCCCGGACCACGACAGGAGGATGGCCCCGAGGAGCCCGGGCAGGGCCAGCGCATACGTGCGCATACCGCCGGGGGCGACCGACGGCACACGGCGACGTACGACAGCACCGATGATCGCTGCGAGCCCGAGAAGCACGAGAAGGCCCAGCCACGCGCGTCCGAAGCGCGACCCGGTGAGCAATGCGGCCCACTCCCCCCCGACCGCTGCGGCCTGCACGGGGAACGCCACCGCGAGCCCCAGTGCCCAGGCGGCGAGGAGCCACCACCACGTGCGCCACCACGTGCGCACCGGGCCCTGCTGCGCCGCATGGGCCGCGGCCGCGCGCACGGCGTCAGCGTCAGCGGCTGACCCGCCGCCTCCGGGTGGACGGATACCGCCGCCGCGCCATGCGCCGCCGATGACCCACTCGCGGGCCAACGCCATTCCGGCGGTCCCGAGCACGCCGACGAGCACCAGGAACCGGGCCACGATGGCCCACGCCCCCGGGCCATCGTTTCCCTGCGGGACGACCGGTGCCGCCTCGGGCGTGCGGGCGCGCACCGAGAAGCTGCTTGTGCCGGCGAAGGGGTGGCCGTCGGTGGTGAGGCCCGACCAGGCCGCCCGATAGGTACCGGGCCCATCTGCGCGCACCGGGATGACCAGCGCCTCGGGGTCATCCGCCGTCACGCGTGCCACGCGGGTCACGGCACCACGCGGACCGCGCACCTCGGCGCGGGCGAGGGCGGGTTCCACCGGCGCACCGGCGGTGACCCGCAGGGCGGCCGGCGCCGACCCCACCTGCGCACCGTCCACGGGCTCCACGGCGCCGGTCGCCGTTGCGGCCACGACCAGGACAGCGCAGGTCAACAGCAGCGCGAGCATCGTGCGGCGCACCGGCAGCCGCACGTCAGCCACCGAAGATGAGGGCAGGGCGCTGGCGGGCCCCGGGGATCCGGGCTCCGGGGGTACCGCCCTCACCGTGCCCGTGCCGCGCGGATCACGGCCACCCTCGGCACCCCTGCGCCCGACACGACGACCGAGTGACCACCGCGCGTGGCGAGCACCGCCGTGCGGCCCCCCGCCTCGAATTCGGTGGCCGAGGGCCCGCGGGCGACCACCCGGGCGCCATTCGGTGGCGGGGGGAGCACCGGTCCGTCCACCACGGAGTACGCGATGCGGCGCCCGGCCCGGGCGTAGACGACCGTCTCCACACCACGTCCATCCACCACGTCATCCCGGCGCCCCACCGGCTTCCACCCCAGTCGGGGGGAAAGGTTCGGGAACGGCACCCCGAAGGCCTCGGCACGCGGACCGCCGCGCGCATCGGCGGGGGGTGCCCCGGCCTCCTGCGGCTGCGCCTGCGCCGTCACCACATGCACGGCTGTCTCCCCCGGATCATCCTGCGCAACCCCGAAGGCGACGGCGATTCCCACGGCGAGAACGGTGATGCCAAGTCCCACCAGGAGCCCGCGCGGCGGCGGATCGTCGCCTGCGTCATGGACGGTCGTCCCACTGCCCGCGGGCGGTACCGGGTCTACCATCGGGGCGTGACCGAGAACCCGGATGCAACGCCCCGCCCCGGACGTATCCGCCGCGGATGGAGCGGCCTCACCTCTGCCCGGGGAGTGCGCGGGATCACCGGCATCGCGATGGCGCTGCTCTGGGTGATCATCCCGAGCGGTGGCTTCGTGCGTCTCACGGCATCGGGGCTCGGGTGCACCGATTGGCCGCTGTGCGAGAACACCAGCGTCATCCCCGCCATGGATGCCAATGCCTGGATCGAGTACACGAACCGCATGCTGTCGGGCGTGGTGATGCTCGCGGCAGTGCTGTCCGCGATCGTGGTGATGGCGTCACGCACAACGGGGGCCGCCACCCGCGTGGCCTCTGTCATCGCGGCCATTGCCACCGTCGGACAGGTTCCCCTGGGCGCCGTCACGGTCGTCTTCGAGCTGCACCCGCTTCTGGTGGCGTCGCACTTCCTCCTGTCGCTGGTGGCGCTGGCAGGCGGCGTCATCGCATTCCTGGGCGCCGATGACGTGGTACGGACGGTGCGCCGGGCGTTCTCCACGGGCGCGGCATGGCTCGGCGCGATCGGGGCGCTGGCCCTCATCACCACGCTGGTGAGCGGGGTGCTCACGACGACCGCCGGACCCCATTCGGGTGATCCCGCGGTGATCGAGCGATACGGCA
>JBIIQA010000001.1:0-45011 GCA_044342355.1 Miltoncostaeaceae bacterium
CAGCGCAATCTTCTCGCCCGCCCCGACCTTGCCGACCGGGTGCGCCTGCTCGCGAGCGACGGGATGGCGGCGGTGCGGGACGAGCACTTCGAGGTGGTGGTGTCGAACCCGCCCTACCTGGTTCCCGCCGATCTGGATCGGTACCCCGCGCTGCGGCACGAGCCCGAGGAGGCCCTGGTGTCGGGCCCCGTCGGCACCGAGGACCACCTGCGCGTCGCCCGTGAGGCCGCGGGCGTGCTGGTGCCCGGCGGGTGGATCGTGCTGGAGGTGGGGGAGGGGCAGGCCACCGCGGTCGGGGAGATCCTCACCCACGAGGGCTTCACCGGCATCGCTGCGCGCCCTGATCTCGCGGGCATTTCGCGTGCGGTTCGGGGACATCTCGCCTAGCGGGGTAGGCCGTGGCCCCCGCTACCATTCGCCGCGTTCCCCAGTCGCCAAACGCCGGAGTGCGCGCGTGAGCTTCTTCGATCCCGATAGCCAGCTGTCCCAGGACATCACCGAGGCCGATCCGGCGGTTGCGGGCCTCCTGCGCCGGGAACTCGAGCGTCAGGCAGACACGCTCGAGATGATCGCCAGCGAGAACTTCACCAGCATCGCCATCCTTCAGGCGGTGGGCTCGGTGCTCACCAACAAGTACGCCGAGGGACTCCCGCACAAGCGCTACTACGGCGGTTGCGAGGTGGTGGATGAGGTCGAGGACCTCGCCATCGCGCGTGCCACGGAATTGTTCGGCTGCGACCACGTCAACGTGCAGGCGCACTCCGGCTCCACGGCCAACGAGGCCGCCTACAGCGTGCTCATCAAGCCCGGTGACCGCGTCATGGGCATGTCCCTTGCCCACGGGGGGCATCTCACGCACGGGCTGAAGGTCAACTTCTCCGGCCGCATGTACGAGTTCCACGGCTACGGCGTGAGCCCCGGCTCATGCCTTCTTGACATGGACGAGATCCGCCGCCAGGCGCATGAGGTGAAGCCCAAGCTCATCGTGGCCGGCGCCAGCGCGTACCCGCGCACCATCGACTTCCCGGCGTTCCGCGAGATCGCCGACGAGGTGGGCGCCCGGCTGATGGTCGACATGGCCCACATCTCCGGCCTCGTGGCCGGTGGCGTGCACCCGAGCCCGGTGGGTATCGCCCACGTGGTCACCTCCACCATGCACAAGACACTGGGCGGCCCGCGCGCGGGATTCATCATGTGCGACGAGGAGTTCGGCAGCGCTATCGACCGCGCCGTGTTCCCCGGCCTTCAGGGCGGCCCGCTCATGCACGTGATCGCCGGCAAGGCGATCGCGTTCGGCCAGTGCCTCACGCCCGAGTTCCGCGAGCGCCAGCAGCGCACGGTGGATAACTGCCAGGCCATGGCCGAGGTGCTCATGAACGGCGGCATCGACCTCGTCACCGGGGGCACCGACAACCATCTGGTGCTGGTCGACCTGTCGAAGACCCCCCTCACGGGCGTCGACGGCGAGGAGCGCCTCGATCGTGCGGGTATCACGGTCAACAAGAACGGTGTGCCGTTCGACGAGCGCCCACCCACCGTCACCTCGGGCGTGCGCATCGGCACCGCCGCGCTCACCACCCGTGGCATGGGCCCCGACGAGCTGCGCGAGGTCGGTTCCATCATCGCCGGGGCACTCACCCCGGGTGCCACCGACGCCGACCTCGACGCCCTGCGCCAGCGCAGCAGGGCGCTCGGCGACCGCTTCCCTCTGTACCCCCAGCTCATCGCCGACACCGCCCCCGTCTGACGCTCGCCGTGCGCACCGACGCAGGCGTGGCGCCCGGGGAATTGCCGGAGGGAAGACGAAACGATGCCTGTCCTCGGGGCGCAGCCCCGAGGCCACGCACTTCCGATTCGCGACCGGAGGCAACTCCCCGGGCGCCACGCCTGCGTCGCATGGGGCCCCGGTGAACAGCACCGGCCGCGGCTGGGCGGTGGTCACGGGCGCGTCGGCGGGAATCGGGGCGGAGGTGGCCCTGCGCCTGGCGCGGCGCGGGCACCCACTGGTGATCGTGGCGCGGCGCGGGGATCGCCTGGCGGTGCTCGCGGAGCAGGCGCGGCGCGAGCACGGGGTAGAGGTGCGCGGCGTGGCGGCCGACCTGTCGCGCGATGAGGGACGCGTGTCGGTGCGGGGGGTGCTCGACCAGCTGCGTGGCCCCATCGAGGTGGCCGTGCTGAATGCCGGCATCGGGACGCAGGGGCGGTTCGTCGACCTGCCGCGCGAGAAGGAGGTGCGCGAGGTGCGCCTCAACTGCGTGGCGGTGGTCGACCTGGCGTCGCACGTGCTGCCGGGAATGGTGGCCAACGGCCGCGGCGACCTGGTGATCATGTCGTCCGCGGCGGCGTCGCAGGCCATTCCCTACATGTCGACGTATGCGGCGACGAAGGCCTTCGAGATGCGACTTGCGCGCGGGATCGATCAGGAACTGCGGGGCACCGGGGTGCGCGCATTCGCAGTCTGCCCCGGTCCGGTGCGCACGGCGTTCCACCGGCTGGGGTGGGGCAAGGACCTGCCACGTCTCATGCCCACCGAGACGGCGGGGTCGGTTGCGGCCCGGGTCATCCGCGTGCTCGACCGCAGGCGCCGCAATCCCGTTGTGCCGAGCGGCCCGCTCGCCCCGATCACGATGCCGCTGTCCGGATTGCTGCCCGAGTCCGTTGCCGCATGGGGCGCCGGTCTCTATCACCGGCCCCGCCACTGAGCCGCGCCCGGTCCTGCCGATGGGGCTGCCGACGGGGCTGCCGACGGGGGCGCGGCGACACGACGGGCGCAGGTGCCCGGGCCGCGCTCGTAGAATGAGTGGACACGGCTCCGCCGGGGCCGTTATCCCATGACGACGACGCTGATCCCCATACTCAGCGCGATCGCGGCGGCACTTGTCGTCCTGATCCTGACGCCCGCCTCGATGGCGCTGGCGCGTCGCGTGGGCGCCGTCGACCGGCCATCGGCCCGGCGGATCCACGACCGGCCGGTGCCGCGGCTTGGCGGCGTGGCCATCGTCCTCGGTTTCCTGCTGCCGGTGCTGTGGTTCCTGCCGGCCGATCCCGCTGCCCGGGGGCTCATCGCCGGTGCCGTCCTCGTGGCCGCACTGGGCATCGCCGACGACGTCCTCGGCATGCAGCCCGCGGTCAAGCTGGTGGGTCAGGTGGCGTGTGCGTCCGTTCCGGTGGCCGCCGGCCTCACGATCGACCACCTCACGCTGCCCTTCGTCGGTGCCTTCGACCTCGGGGCCGCGCAGTACCCGCTCACGATCCTGTGGTTCGTCGCGATCGTCAACATCATCAACTTCACCGATGGCATGGATGGCCTGGCGGCCGGGGTGGTGGGAATCGGCGCGACGACGTTCGCCATCATCGCCGCGTCCCTCGGGCGCGCCGACGCCGCCATCATGGCCGCGGCGCTGGCAGGCGCCTGCGCGGCATTCCTGCGCTTCAACTTCCATCCCGCCCGGACCTTCATGGGGGACGGGGGATCGATGTTCCTCGGCTTCATGCTTGCGGGCATCGCCATCAGCGGGGTGATGAAGAGCGCTGCCGCGATCGCCATCGTGCTGCCACTTGTCGTGCTGGCGATTCCGATCCTCGACACGTCATTCGTGATCCTGAAGCGCCTCAAGCACGGCAACCCCGTGTACTCGGCCGACAAGAGTCACTTCCATCACCGCTTCCTGGCCATCGGCTGGAGCCAGCGACGGACCGTCCTGTCCATCTATGCGTGGACGGCCCTGATGTCGGGGCTGGCGCTGGCGATGCGATTCGTGCCGTACACGGACGGCAGCGGAAACTGGAACGCCGGGTGGACCGCCCTTCTGGCGGCGATCGCCGTCCTTGGGCTGGCAGGCGCGGTGTACCTGGTGTACGTGCTGGAGATCCTGAAGTGGCGCCACGAGCCCGTGGTGCAGATCGTCCGCCGCCGCCGGGCCGGCGGTGACGAGGTCGCGACGCACGACCGCTAGGTCTTTTTTCGGGGAACGCGGGACGACCGTCACCCCGGAACGCGTGTGGTAGCCCGGGCGCCGGGGTGACCGATGGGTATGCTCCCGCCCGTTGCCGCGAGATCCCGCGGCGAATGTTCCACGCCCGGAGGGAAGAGCATCATCTCAGCCGCCCCTGGCCAGGCTGCGAACGTTGCACCGGCACCCGCCTCGAAGGAGGCTTCGCGCCGCGTCACCGTCATCGCCACGGCCGCCAGCCTCGCCGCCTGTCTCGTGGCGCTCCCCATCGTTCTCGCCCTCGGCGGACCTCTGAATGGATGGGTGCTCGGGACGGTGCTCTGGATCGCCAACTGGTCGGTACAGCTTTTCACCGCCAAGCACGCGATGACGATGGGCCAGACGGCCGCCGTCGGCATCACCGGAATCTCGTTCGTCATCCGCGCCTGGTCCGTGGCGGGCGTTCTCTTCATCACCGCGCTGCGCTTCGATGAGACAGTGGCCCTCGTGGGCGCCGCAATCTTCCTGGTCGCCTTCACGGCCGATCTTCTCGGGCGCGGCCTCGCGTTCGCCGCCCGCGAGAAGGCCAATGCCCCGGCACCGGCTTCCGAGGGGGACGACGCATGAGCGCGCTCGTCGGTCGCATGAAGTGGTGGCTGCTGGTCGCCTTCGGTCTTGTCATGGCCCTGCCGGCCATGGCCGCCGCCGCCGGGGGCGCGTTCGATCCCGCCGAGGAGTTCGACGTCGGGGAGTACGTCGGAATCCACCTCGGGCCGCTTGACCTGAGCCTCAACAAGGCTGTCCTCTACATGCTCGTGTCGAGCGCGATCATCATCATCTTCGGTTTGGTGGTGGTGCGCGGCGGGCTCAAGATGAAGCCGACCAAGTCGCAGAACGTGCTCGAGATGTCCTACGAGTTCGTTGAGAAGCAGGTGGCCGGGGTCACGCTCCCCGAGCGGGTGTTCAAGAAGTGGTTCCCGTACCTCGCCACCCTCTTCCTCTTCATCGCGGTGAACAACCTCATCTCGTTCATCCCGCTTCCCACGGCCCCGCACACCGACACCTTCCAGATCGTCGGTGACCTCGGGCTCTACGCCGCCACGGCGAATATCAACGTAACCTTGGCCCTGGCGCTCATGACCTTCGTCGCCTTCCTCTGGGAGGGCTTCGGAACCCACGGGTTCATCGGGTACTTCAAGACCCTGATCCCGCCCGGGTCCAGCAAGGGCATCACGCCCTTCATCTTCGTGCTCGAGCTGCTGTCCCAGATACTTCGTCTGGTCAGCCTCTCGGTGCGACTGTTTGCAAACATGCTCGCCGGCCACCTTCTCATCATCATGGCGGCGGGCTTCTCCATCCTCGTGGGCAGCCTCCTCGGTGTCCTCGGTATTCCCTTCGCCCTCTTCTTCTACGTGTTCGAGTTCGTACTGGTGGCCGGTCTGCAGGCATTCATCTTCGCCCTGCTGTCCGGTATCTACATCGGTTACGCAGCGCAGTCCGAGCACTAGCGCACCCGCAGGCAATTCACCAACAGGAGGCCACGTGGCTCTCGAAGGCAGCATCGTCGACGCATCCAAGGCCCTTACGCTCGGTCTCGCGACCGGCCTGGGCGCAATCGGCCCGGGTATTGGCGTGGGCTACATCTTCGGCAAGACGATCGAGTCGGTCGCCCGCCAGCCGGAGCTCCGCGGTGATCTTCTCTCGATCACCTTCCTCGGACTGGCCCTGACCGAGGCGATCACGTTCTACGCCCTCCTCATGGGCTTCGTCGCCTTCTTCCTGGTCTAAACCATGGGTCCCCTTTCAGACGTCGATCCCGTAGGAGCGAACCCGCTCCTCGAGCTCAGTCCGGGTCTCATGATCTGGACGGTCGTCGTCTTCCTGCTCACCCTCTGGATCCTCAAGAAGTTCGTCTTCGGCCCTGTGGGCGAGGCGCTCGAAAAGCGCCGTACCTCCATTGCCACGGCGATCGAGGAAGCAGAGTCGAGCCGTGATGAGGCCGTGAGGCTTCTCGACGAGTACAAGGTGCAGCTTGCCGCGGCCCGTCGTGAGGCTGATGAGCTCCGCGACGCGGGACGTCGTGAGGGTGAGCGCCAGAAGACGGAGATCGTGGGACAGGCAAACGAGCAGCGTGACCGCATCGTCACCGACACGAAGACGCAGATCGACGCCCAGGCCCAGGCGGCCGTGGCCGGTATCCGCGACGACGTGGTGGTGCTGGCGATCGCCGCGGCAGAGAAGGTCACCAAGAAGTCCCTGTCCGACGACGAGCACCGCACGCTGGTCGAGGAGGCACTCGCCGACGCCGACCTCAGCGGGCTGCGTACCGCCTGATGGGAGTCGCGGCCACATACGCCGAGGCACTGTTCGAGGCCGCCGAGGCGCAGTCCGCCGTGGATCAGGTGCGCACTGAGCTCCGCGAGTTCAGCGAGGCAATGGCCCCGGGTACCGAACTGCGCGCGGTGCTCACGAGCCCCGAGATCGAGACGCCGGCCAAGAAGGCGGCCGTATCCGACCTGATGGAGGGCGCCCACCCGGTGTCCACGGGGCTGGTGCAGGTGCTCGTCGACCGTGGTCGCATCAGCGAGATCGGTGATGTGGTCGTCGCCTACGGCCGTCGCGTCGACACGGCCGAGGGCCGGGTGGTCGTCACCGCCGTCACCGCCGTGCCCCTCACCCCTGAACTGCGAGAGCAGATCCGGGTCAAGGTCCGCGCCCAGACGGGCCGGGATGCCGAACTCGAGGAGACCGTGGACCCGTCGATCATCGGCGGCCTCGTTCTCCGCGTGGGAGAGGTCGTCGTCGACGCCTCGCTCCGCACCCGGCTCGAGGAGATGCGCCGCTCCCTCGAGACGGCCCCCGTCGATCTTTCCACCGCCGTCGAGGCCTGACGCGCGGCTCCGCCGCATCAATTGAGAAAGGTATTCACCGCCCGATGAAGCTCCGCCCCGACGAGATCACAAAGGTTCTCCGCGCCCAGATCGAGCAGTACGAGGGTGTCGCCGAGGCCGACGAGGTCGGGACCGTCCTCCAGGTGGGCGACGGTATCGCCCGCGTGCACGGACTCCCCTCGGTGCTGTCCCTCGAGATGCTCGAGTTGCCGCACGGCGTCTCCGGCCTCGCGCTCAACCTCGAGGAGGACAACGTCGGCGTCGTGCTGCTTGGTGAGGGCAACCTCATCAAGGAGGGTGACCCGGTGCGCCGCACCGGCAAGGTCATCCAGGTGCCGGTGGGCGATGCCCTGCTGGGTCGCGTGGTGGACCCGCTCGGTAACCCCATTGACGGCCGCGGCCCCATCCAGACCAGCGACTTCCGCCCGGTGGAGTTCAAGGCGCCGGGCGTGGTGCAGCGCCAGCCCGTGACCGAGCCCCTGCAGACGGGCATCAAGGCCATCGACGCGCTCATTCCGATCGGGCGTGGCCAGCGCGAGCTGATCATCGGCGACCGCCAGACCGGCAAGACGACGATCGCGATCGACACGATCATCAACCAGGGCGGCCAGGGCGTGAAGTGCTTCTACGTCGCCATCGGCCAGAAGGCGTCCACCGTCGCCCAGGTGGTGGAGCGCCTGCGCGAGGCCGGCGCCATGGAGTACACGACGGTCGTGGTGGCCACCGCCTCCGCAAGCGCGCCGCTCAAGTACCTGGCGCCGTACGCCGGTGCCGCCATGGCCGAGCACTTCCTCTACAACGGCCAGCACGCCCTCTGCGTGTACGACGACCTGTCGAAGCAGGCCGACGCCTACCGCCAGATGTCGTTGCTGCTCCGCCGCCCGCCGGGCCGCGAGGCATTCCCCGGCGACGTGTTCTACCTGCACTCCCGTCTCCTTGAGCGCGCCTGCAAGCTCTCCGATGAGCTCGGTGGCGGGTCGCTCACCGCTCTGCCGATCATCGAGACCCAGGCGGGTGACGTGTCGGCGTACATCCCGACCAACGTCATCTCCATCACCGACGGCCAGATCTTCCTCGAGGCGAAGCTGTTCTACTCGGGTATCCGCCCGGCTGTGAACGTGGGTATCTCGGTGTCGCGCGTCGGTGGTAACGCCCAGATCAAGGCCATGCGCAAGGTTGCAGGCCGCCTGAAGATCGAGCTGTCGCAGTACCGCGACCTCGAGGCCTTCGCCCAGTTCGGGTCGGAGCTCGACGCCGCCACTCAGCAGACGCTTGCGCGAGGCGCGCGCCTGGTGGCCAGCCTCAACCAGCCGGCGTTCCAGCCGTGGCCGGTGGAGGAGCAGGTGGCCATCGTCTTCGCCGCAAGCCGTGGTTACCTCGACTCCGTGGAGCCGGGTGAGATCTCGCGCGTGAACGAGGAGATCCGCTCGGCGCTTCGCGACGAGGGCACCATCCTCGCCGAGATCCGCGACACCAAGGACCTCCCGGATGCGCTGCAGGACAAGCTCGGCGCGTTCCTCGAAGGCCTGATCACGCGCCTCGTGGGCTCGCCGGCGGGGGCCGCCGCCTAGTGCCGAGCCAGCAGGACATCAAGCAGCGCATCACCTCGGTCACCGGCACGAGCAAGATCACGCGCGCCATGGAACTGGTGGCCTCGGCCAAGCTCCGCCGCGCGCAGGGTCGCATCGAGTCGCTCCGCCCATACGCCAAGGGCATGCGCCGCCTCATGGCCGTCGCTGCGCGTCGTGCGGGCAACCTCAGCGGCATGCCCCTGCTTGACGAGCGCGAGGAGACCCGCCGCGCAGGGGTGCTCGTGGTCACAGGCGACCGCGGTCTCGCCGGCGCCTTCAACGTGAACGTGGTGCGTCGCGCCCTCGAGGAGGCCGATGCCCTCCTGGCCGACGGCTTCGACGAGGTCGTCTTCACCGCGGTGGGGAAGAAGGGCGGCGGCACGCTGCGCTTCCGCGGCCGCGAGCTCGACAACCACTTCCAGGGCTTCTCATCCGAGCCAACCTTCGCCGACGCCGCACTGGTGGCCGACTTCGTCACGAGCCGGTACCTGGAGGAGGAGACAGACCGGGTGATCCTCGTGTTCAACGAGTTCAAGTCGCTCGTGGAGCAGCGGGTCACGGCCGAGCAGCTCCTGCCGGTTCCGCGTGACGTCGTCGAGGACGACGACGACAACTCCGACACCGACCCGGTGTTCTCGAAGTCGCTGGCCGAGTTCGAGCCCGAGCCCGTGGCGCTGCTCAGCGAGCTGCTGCCGACATTCGTGAACACCACCATCTACCGGGCGCTCCTCGAGAGCGCCGCGGCCGAGCACGCCGCACGGCGCACGGCCATGAGCAATGCATCCGATAACGCGGAGCAGCTCATCGCGGACCTCACGCTCGCGATGAACCGCGCCCGCCAGGCCGCGATCACGCAGGAGATCCTCGAAGTGGTCGCCGGCGCCGACGCCCTCAGCTAGCCCCAACGACGAACGGACCAGCAGCCTGATGAGCACCAACGGGAAGAACACCGGGACGATCCTCGAGATCAAGGGCGTCGTGCTCGACGTCCGCTTCGCCGATGACCTGCCGGGCATCTACAACGCCCTCGAGATCACGCGCCCCGACGGCACCACCCTCGTGGCCGAGGTGCAGCAGCTCCTCGGCGACGACAAGGTGCGCGCGGTCGCCATGGACACCACCGACGGCCTGTCGCGCGGTACCGACGTGATCGACACCGGCGTCCCGATTTCCGTGCCCGTGGGCGACCCCACGCTCGGACGCATCTTCAACGTCCTGGGCGAGGCCATTGACGAGGCCGGGCCCGTGGATGTCACCGAGAGGTGGCCCATCCACCGCGCGCCGCCGGCGTTCGACCAGCTCAGCCCCACCTCCGAGATTTTCGAGACGGGCATCAAGGTCATTGACCTGCTCGCCCCCTACGTGAAGGGCGGCAAGGTCGGCCTGTTCGGCGGTGCCGGCGTGGGCAAGACCGTGCTCATCCAGGAGCTCATCCACAACATCGCCCAGGAGCACGGCGGACTCTCCGTGTTCGCAGGCGTGGGCGAGCGCACGCGTGAGGGCAACGACCTCTGGCTCGAGATGAAGGAGTCCGGGGTCATCTCGAAGACCGCTCTGGTGTACGGCCAGATGAACGAGCCCCCCGGGGCCCGCCTGCGCGTCGCGCTGAGCGGCCTCACCATGGCCGA
The DNA here is from genome assembly GCA_044342355.1 of Miltoncostaeaceae bacterium. Taxonomy (GTDB): domain Bacteria; phylum Actinomycetota; class Thermoleophilia; order Miltoncostaeales; family Miltoncostaeaceae; genus SYFI01. Next base: position 10,023 of record JBIIQA010000001.1, read on the forward strand.
GTACTTCCGCGACGTCGGCGGCCAGGACGTTCTGCTGTTCGTCGACAACATCTTCCGCTTCGTGCAGGCCGGCTCGGAGGTATCCGCCCTCCTCGGCCGCATGCCGTCTGCCGTGGGTTACCAGCCCACCCTTCAGACCGAGATGGGTGACCTTCAGGAGCGCATCACCTCCACCCGCAACGGGTCGGTCACCTCCGTGCAGGCCATTTACGTGCCTGCCGACGACCTCACCGACCCGGCCCCGGCCGCGTCGTTCGCGCACCTCGACGCCACCACGGTGCTCAACCGCGCCATCGCCGAGAAGGGCATCTACCCGGCCGTCGATCCGCTCGACTCCACCAGCACCGCGCTGTCGGCGGATGTGGTGGGCGAGGAGCACTACGAGGTCGCCACCCGCGTCCAGGAGATCCTGCAGGAGTACAAGGACCTCCAGGACATCATTGCCATCCTCGGTGTCGACGAGCTCACGGACGAGCAGAAGCTCGTGGTGTCGCGCGCCCGCCGCATTGAGCGCTTCCTCTCGCAGCCGTTCAACGTGGCAGAGGCCTTCACCGGCACGCCCGGCGCCTACGTGTCGCTGAAGGACGCCGTGCGCGGGTTCAAGGAGATCATCGAGGGCAAGCACGACGACCTTCCCGAGGGGGCCTTCCTGCTGGTGGGCACGATCGAGGACGCCATGGCGAAGGGTGCCGAGATGGCGAAGGCCGCCGCGTGAGCACGGCCGCCACCGAGCAGAAGCGCCTTGGGGTGCAGATCCTCACTCCCGAGGGCTCGGTGCTCGACGGCGTGGCCGCCATGGTCATCGCCCCGAGCGTGGGCGGCGAGCTGGGCATCCTGCCCCGCCACGTACCGCTCATCGTCGCGCTGCAGGCCGGCTCCACCCGCGTGAAGATGCTCGACGAGTCGGAGGTGGTCATGGCGACCACTGACGGATATATGTCGGTCGAGGACGATCGCGTGCTGATCATGGTGGAGCAGGCCGAACTGGCCGGCGACATCGATCGCGCGCGCGCCGAAGTTGCCGTCAGCACCGCGGAGGCCGCCATTGCGGCCGCCGGTGATGACCAGGTGGCGCTCGACGCCGCCCAGGCCGCGCTTCGTCGCGCGCAGAACCGTCTCAAGGTGGTCGACAAGGCCGCCTCCTAGTCCGGAGGAATCAATCTTGGCAAGTCCCGTCCGCGTCGTCGTCACCGGTGCCGCCGGTCAGATCGGCTACGCCCTGCTCTTCCGCATTGCGAGTGGTCAGCTGCTTGGCCCCAACACGCCGGTCGAGTTGCGCATGCTGGAGATCCCGCAGGCCCGCGGCGCCCTTGACGGCGTCGGCATGGAGCTCGATGACTGCGCCTTCCCGCTTCTGTCGGGGTGGGTCGGCACCGACGACCCGGACGAGGCCTTTGATGGCGCGAACGTGTGCATGCTCGTGGGCGCCCGGCCGCGCACGAAGGGCATGGAGCGGGGCGATCTCCTCGAGGCCAACGGCGCCATCTTCACGGTGCAGGGCAAGGCCATCAACGATCGTGCCGCCGACGACGTGAAGGTACTCGTGGTGGGTAACCCCGCCAACACCAACGCGCTCATCGCCATGCACAGCGCTCCTGACGTGCCGAACGACCGGTTCACGGCGATGATGCGCCTCGATCACAATCGCGCCCTGACGCAGGTCGCGCAGAAGACCGGCGCTCCCGTCTCCGCGGTGACCAATCTCACCATCTGGGGCAACCACTCGGCAACGCAGTACCCCGACGTGGTCCACGCCAAGGTCTCCGGAGCGTCGGCATGGGACACCATCTCCGACGAGGCATGGGTGGCAGATACCTTCATCCCCACCGTTCAGACGCGCGGTGCGGCCATCATCGAGGCGCGCGGCGGCTCCTCGGTCGCCTCGGCGGCGAACGCCGCCATCGATCACATGCGCGACTGGGTGCTCGGCACGCCGGCCGGCGACTCTGTGTCGATGGGCGTGTGCTCGAGCGGCCAGTACGGCACTCCTGAAGGCCTGATCGTGGGCCTCCCGTGCACCTGCGCCGGCGGTGAGTGGAGCGTCGTCGAGGGCATTGAGCTCGACCCGTTCTCGAAGCCCCGCATCGAGGCCTCCGTCGCGGAGCTGGCGGATGAGCGCCAGGCGGTAAAGGATTTGGGACTTATCTAGCGGCCCGGCCCGGAAGGGCGATATCGTAGGTCGTGCGAGGGGCCCGAAAGGGCCCCTCGCGGCGTTCCATAGGCTGTGCGTATGAGTATCGGCCTGCCCGCCGTGCTGCGCGTCCCGGCGTTCCGCAACGTCTGGATGGGCAGCGTGGCCTCGAATGGGGGAACGTGGTTCCAGGCGGTCGCCGCCGGATGGCTCGTGCTCGAGATCACCGGCAGCGCCACGATGGTGGGCCTCCTCGCTCTTGCCTATCGTGCCCCGGCGTTCGTGTTGTCGACCTGGGGCGGGAAGCTGGCCGACCGCCATGACTGGCGGCGCATCGGCATCGCGGCGTTCCTCGTCGAGGCCATCGGGGCGCTCATGCTGGCCGTGCTGGCCTTCACGGGCGCACTGTCGGTGGGGGCCATCTTCGCGGGGACGGTGGTGATGGGGTCCGCATTCGCGCTTGGCCTGCCGTCGGTACTGGCCCTCGTCCCGTCACTGGTTCCCGCACCGCGGTTTCAGGAGGCCGTGGCGCTGAACGCCGCGGGGATCAACGTGGCCCGCATGGTGGGGCCGGTGCTCGGGGGGGTGGTGCTTGCCTTCGCGGGAGCCGCATGGTGCTTCGCCGTGAACGCGGCCTCGTTCCTCGTTCTCGTGGTGGCCCTGGTGCTCGCGCCGCACGTCGCGCAGGGCCCTAAGACTCCCACACGCCTGCGCACGGCCCTGCGGTATGCGGCCGGTGATCCGGCTGCACGCCGTCTGCTCATTGGCATGTTCGTGTTCATGGCGTTCGCGGGGCCCATTCAGGAACTGGCGCCCGTGGTGGCACGGCGGCTCGGAGGGGGTCCCGTCGCGCTCGGCATGATCCTCGGCGGCATGGGCGGCGGGGCCCTGCTCGGCGCCTGGCTGCTTCAGGTGCTGTCGAGCCGTGGCCTGCCACGCCACCTGGCTATTCCGATTGCCACGCTGGCCTTCGGCGTGGCCCTTCTCCTCGTCGCGGCATCGCCGGTGCTGTGGCTGACCGTCCTCGCGATGATCGCCGCCGGTGCGTTCTGGATCTGGATCCTCACGCTCACCAACACGGCGATCCAGCTGTCATCGCCGTCCGGGATCCTCGGGCGGATGCTGGGCCTCTATCAGCTGTCGGTGATCACCCCGATCGCCGTTGGTTCCGTCGCATTCGGTGCCCTCGCCGGTGTCATCGGCATCGGGTGGAGCATGGCCATCGCGGCGTGTGCGCTTCTGGCGTGGGGTGCATGGACGCTTACGCACCCCACGCGGGAGATCGACCGCGACATCCGCACGATCGGGCGCTAGGAACGCAGGAAACGCGCGATGCGGGTCCAGGCCGTGGCCGGAGTGCGGTCATCGCGTGCCAGGGCATGATTGGCGCCCGGCACGGCGAGGAAGGCCACGGGTCGCGAAGCGGCACGGCGTGCCGCCACGAGTGCGCGGCCATCGGCGAAGGGCACGGTGGCATCGCGCGTGCCGTGCACCACAAGTACCGGCGCGGGCAGTAGCGCCGCGTCGCGTCGCGGGTCGCGGCGCAGGGTCTCGCGGGCGGCGCGTTCACCGCCGACCGCGGCGATGATGCGGCGCACGCCCGGACCCAGGTTTCCGAGGGGCCTCGCGGGTGCCGCCATTGTCACCACCCGATCAGCAGGGGCCGTGCGGCCGGCCCGGAGGGCGATGTCGCCGCCCTGGCTGTGACCGAGGGCCCCTGTCCGTCGCGAATCGGTGTCGGGCTGTGCGGCCAGCCACCGGAGGGCGGCGGACGCATCGGCGGTGAGGCCGGGCAGGTCGAGCCAGCCGAGTGCCGGCCCCGGCGAATCACCGATGCCCCGCTTGTCATAGCGCAGGGTCATGACCCCCCGCGTGGCGAGTTCGCGCGCCCACGACGCGTACAGGCCTCCCTGCGGCCCGCCGATCAGGAACCCGTCGCGGGTACCGGGGCCGAAGCCCGACACGATGACCGCCGCGGGGTGCGGTCCGGGCCCGTCCGGGATCGTGAGCGTGGCGGCAAGTGTGCGACCGGACCCGCCCGGCAGGGTCACATCGCGCTCGGTGACCGACAGCGCGGTGGTCGGCACGATCAGGAGCACGATTATGGCGAGGGCCCGCCGCATTCCGCGACGGTATCGCGGGAACCCCCGGTGGGCGGGCGTGTCGGGTGCGTTGGCTATGCTGGTCCACGTGGATGAAGTCCGTCTGGCCGAGCGGCTCATCGCCCATGACACCTCCCACCCGGCGGGCCTCGCCGTGGCGACCGACTTTGTCGCCGGTTGGTTGGAGGGGAGGGGCGTCGACCTGACGCGTCGTGACCTCGGTGATCGTGAGGTGCTCGTCGCCACGGCCGGATCAGGGCCTGTGCGCATCATCTTTCACGGCCACCTTGACGTGGTGCCGGGCCATGCCGATCAGTTCCGCCCGCGTATCTCCGGCGAGCAGCTCTTCGGTCGCGGTGCGTACGACATGAAGGCCGCGCTGGGGGCCATGATGCTGGCCACCTCTGCGCTGGCATCGCACCCTCCGCAGGGCGTTCAGGTTGATCTGGTCATCGTGCCGGACGAGGAGCGGGCCCAGCGCGGACCGAACGCCACCGAGATGATGGTGGGAGAGGGCCTGCGCGCAGACCTCGTGGTGTGCGGTGAGCCCACCGACATGCAGGTGGGGGTTCAGGCAAAGGGCGTCATGATCCTCGAGGTGGTGGTCGAGGGCCGGTCCGCCCATGGGTCCACCCCGTGGCTCGGCGACAACGCCATCATCCGCGCCCTCGAGGTATACCGCCGCCTCGAATCCCTTCCGTTTACCTCGGCATCCACGCCCTTCTTCGCGCGGCCATCCGTCAACCTCGGCTGCATCGAGGGCGGCGATGCCGTGAACAAGGTGCCTGATCACTGCCGGATGGACGTGGACGTCCGCTACCTGCCGGGGCAGGACCCCGCCGAGATCCTGCGGCAGGCCCGGGATGCGGGGGCCACCTCGGTGGAGGTGTCCATCGCACGTCCGCCCGCCGACACCGACCCCGCGCATCCGCTCGTGGTGGCGCTCGTCGACGCGGCATCCCGCCACCACGAGTCGTCCACATCGGTAGGTCGTGACGGAGCCTCCGACGCCGTGTCCTTCCTCGAGGTGGGCGTGCCCGCCGTCGAATTCGGCCCCCGCGGCGCGGGGCACCATGGACCCGAGGAGCACGTGGACATCCCGAGCCTCATCGGATACCGCCGTGCGCTCGAAGACTTCGCCGCCGCAGCGGGCGCTCTGGCCCCCGTGCTGATCACCCAGCGCGATGAGGAGGCCTGCGCATGAGTGATGAGGTGAACGGCGGCATTTCCCCCGGGGGTGTGGAGCCGAAGGTGCAGGTCGACGACGTCGAGCGTCCCGCGCGCTGGTACCGGGTGCCCCGCCGCCGACGCAGATGGCCCTGGGTGTTCCTGTGGATGGCCGTGATCGTCGTGGGTGCCGGCGCTGGCCTCGCCGTGGCCAGCTACCAGATCCTCGGCAATACCCTCGACAAGGCGAGTCCCGATAGTCCGATAGTGAAAGACGCCCAGAAGGCCGTCGATGCCGATGTGCCCGGGGAGCCCGTGAACATCCTGCTCATCGGCTCGGACAAGCGGGCGGGCGACAAGGGCGACCCCGGTCGGTCCGACTCGCTCATCCTCATGCGTATGGATGGCGACCAGGGCTTCATCTCCATGCTGTCGTTCCCGCGCGATCTCTATGTCGACATCCCCGGCGTGGGGATGGACAAGATCAACGCCTCGTTCGCGAACGGCGGACCGGCCAAGACCATCGAGACCATCAAGCAGTTGACGGGCCAGCCCATCAACTACTTCGTGAACATCGACTTCGAGGGCTTCGTGAAGCTCGTCGACCAGGTCGGCGGCGTCTACCTCGACGTCGATCGCAAGTACTTCAACAAGAACGTGGTCGGTGACGGCATCGACGACTACGAGGAGATCGACCTCAAGCCGGGCTACCAGCGCATGAACGGCGTGGACGCGCTGGACTACGTGCGCTACCGGCACACCGATTCCGACTTCGCCCGCATTGCCCGCCAGCAGGCGTTCCTCTCAGAGCTCAAGCGCCAGACCAACCGCTTCGGCAACCTGCCCGAGATTCCGGCGTACGCGGGGATCTTCGCCGACAACATCACGACGAACGTGCGCTCGGTACCGCGCCTTCTGGGCATCATGGAGCAGGCGATCACCACCGACAAGGACCGCATCGCCCGCCACAGCATCTCGGGCACGCCCACCATGCGGAATGGCGCGTCGATCGTCGAGGCCCCGCAGTCGGAGGTGGATGCCAAGGTCGAGGCCTGGCTCAACCCCGAGTTCACGCAGGGCGCCGCCGCCGCGGTCGTCAGCCCCAATGCGGTGCAGGCGAGGGTTCTGAACGGCAACGGACGCCTGCTCGATGCCGAGACGGCCACCGACCAGCTGCGCTCCAAGGGTTACGACGCGGTGTCCGGTGGAAACGCGGACAGCTTTGGGAAGGCCGAGACCATCGTGCAGTACGCCGCCGGCCAGCGCGATGCCGCAAAGAACATCGCGCGCCTGTTCGGGCCCGACACCGTGGTCGCCGCGCTCTCCGCGGCCAAGACGCCGGATGGAATCGACGTGGTGGTCACGGTGGGCGAGTCATACGACGGGGAGCTGATCACCCCGAAGAAGGCCAAGAAGCAGCCCAGGGCGACCGCCGACGTGGTGGACACGACGTCACTCGTGCCCCTCGGAAAGCGCATTCAGAAGGCCACCGGCCTGCGCATCATGGTGCCCACACGTGTGCCCGCCGGGTCGGAGCTCAAGATCGTGCGCGCCTACCGGGTGAACACGGGCGGAGAGGGCCCGCAGGCTCTCAAGATGGTGTTCAGCGTGCCGAGGGGTACCTACTGGGGGTACCAGGCGCTCGACTGGGCCGACCCGCCGCTCCTCGAGGGGCGCACCGGTGTGGTGACCAGCGGTGGCCGTGAGTACTCCACGTTCTACGACGGCAAGAACCTCATGCGGCTCGCCTGGCAGAAGAACGGCATCACGTACTGGATCGCGAACACGCTCGACTACGCGTTGTCGCCTGAGACGATGTACGCCATCGCGAAGTCGGCGCGGCCGGTTGGCAGGGTGACGCTGCGCCCGGGGGCGAAGCCGGTCGACATTCCCATCGAGCAGGACGCGTACACCCCCTGATGCCTGCGCGCATCGGAGTGATCGGCGCGGGCTACGTGGGCCTTGTCACCGGGGCCTGCCTGGCGTCACTCGGCCACCAGGTGACCCTGCGTGACATCGATCCCGCGAAGGTCGAGATGATTCAGGGCGGCGAGCCGCCCATCCACGAGGATGGCCTGAAGGAACTGATGGCCGGCTGCGAGGGCCGCCTTCACGCGACGCTCGACCTGGCCCAGATGCTCGGGGCCTCTGAGATCGTCTTCATCGCGGTCGACACCCCGCCCACCCACTCGGGCGATGCGGATCTGTCGCGGGTGATGGGCGTGCTCGATGAGCTTGCGGCCATCGGGCCCGAGGCCACTTCCGGCCACGTGCTGGTGATGAAGAGCACCGTTCCCGTGGGCACCGGCGAGCGGGTGCGCACCGAGCTGGACAAGCGCGGCCTTTCCGGTGTTGGCTACTGCTCGAACCCGGAGTTCCTGAAGGAGGGCGTGGCCATCTCCGACTTCCTCTCACCCGACCGGGTGGTGGTGGGCGACTTCCGCGCCGAGGACGGCGACCGGGTTGCGGCCCTGTATGCGCCCCTTGGCGCCCCGCTGATCCGCACCTCGGTGCCAACGGCCGAGATGATCAAGTACGCATCCAACGCCTTCCTCGCTACCAAGATCTCGTTCATCAACGAGATCGCGAACGTGTGCGAGGAGGTGGGGGCCGACGTGACCGAGGTGGCCGAGGGCATGGGCCTTGATCCGCGCATCGGCCCGAAGTTCCTCTCTGCCGGGGTGGGCTTTGGCGGAAGCTGCTTCCCCAAGGACGTCTCGGCCCTCAAGCAGCTGGCAGGAAACAGCGGCTACCACTTCCAGCTGCTCACCTCGGTGATCGAGGTCAACGAACTGCAAAAGCGCCGGGTGGTGGGCAAGCTCAAGCGCCACCTGGGCGACCTGGAGAACAAGGAGATCGCGCTCATGGGCCTGGCCTTCAAGCCGGGCACCGACGATATGCGCGAGGCATCGAGCGTGGTGCTGGCCGCGCGGCTGCTGGCCGAGGGCGCCAACGTGCGCGCATACGACCCGGTGGCGCTCGGGGCCGCGGGGCATCGCCTGAGCGCCGTGGCGCTGCACGACGACCCGTGGGAGTGCGTCACCGGTGCCGATGCGGTGGTGATCGTCACCGAGTGGTCCGAGATCGTGGGCCTCGACTGGGTGCGGGTGGCGTCGGTCATGCGGGGTGACGTACTGGTGGACGGTCGCAATGCCCTTGACCCCCTCCAGATGGTGGCCGCAGGATTCGCCTACGAGGGCATCGGGCGGGTCGTCCCCTCGTGACCGCCACAGCCGGAGTGGATCAGGCCGTCATCCTGGTGGGCGGCCAGGGCACGCGCATGCGGCCTCTCACCGACACCCTGCCCAAGCCCATGCTGCCCCTCATGGGCGTGCCGTTCGTTGAGCGTCAGGTCGATCACCTCGCCCGCGCGGGCGTCACGCGCATCGTGTTCTCGTGCGGCTACCGCCCGCGCGAGATCGAGGAGTACTTCGGCAACGGCGCATCACGCGGGCTCGATGTGGGCTATGTGGTGGACCCCGAGCCGCTCGGCACGGCGGGGGCCATCGCCAACGCCGCGCCGCTGCTGTCCGATACGGACGTGTTCGTGTTGAACGGCGACATCCTCACGGACCTCGACCTCGCAGCGCTTGTGGCGCACCACCGCGCGCTCGGCGCCGAGGCCACCATCGCGCTCACCCCCGTGGGCGACCCGAGCGCCTTCGGCCTCGTGCGGACCGATGCCGACGGCCGGGTCACGGAGTTCGTGGAGAAGCCCGGCCCGGATCAGCTGGTGCCCGGCGAGCCGTACCGCATCAACGCGGGCACATACGTGCTGTCACCCGGCGCGCGCGCGGCCATCCCGCCCGGCGTGCAGGTGTCGATCGAGCGCGACACCTTCCCACTGCTGGCTGCGCGGGGTGCGGTGGGTGCCCTCTCATCGGAGTGCTACTGGCGCGACATCGGCACACCGGCCTCGTACCTCGATGCCCACCTCGACGTGCTTGCAGGCCTCGTCGGCTTCATTCCATCACCCGGCACGGCGTGGATCTCGGATGGCGCGCACATCGATCCGACGGCGGTCATCGGCGAGGGGGCCTGTGTGGCCCCCGGGGCGTCGGTGGGGCCGGGTGCCCGGGTGAGCCATGCGATCCTCGGCACCGGATGCCTCGTGGGGGAGGGCGCCTGCGTGGAGGGGGCGGTGCTCGGGCGGGACGTCATCGTGGAGCCCCGCGCCGAGGTGATCGGCATGGTGGTCGCGGGCGACGGAAGTACTGTGCCCGCCGGCCTGCACCTCGCCGGTCCGGCCGATGTACCCACGGGGTCGGTAGCCTCCGCCTGATGTCAGAACTCGACCTTCCCGAGGTGCTCGGCGTCGACCGCGCGGGCCTCATCGACGGCCTGTCCTCATCGGTCGAGATATTCGACGCCTCGCGCTCCGCCGCCGAGGCGCTCGAGATCCCGTTCGCGGGCGACATCATCCGCGATGTCCTCATCTGCGGCATGGGCGGCTCGGCCGTGGCCGGCGACCTCATCGCCACCACGTACTACGAGCGCATGCGGGTGCCGCTGCTGGTGCACCGTGGCTACTACCTGCCCGGTTGGGCCGGGGACCACACCCTCGCCATGCTGCTGTCGTACTCCGGGGAGACCGAGGAGACGCTCACAGCCGCCATGCAGGCGCTCGAGCGCGAGTCGCCGGCGATTGCCATCACGAGTGGCGGCAAGCTCGACAGTTGGTACAACGCCCGCCACGGCATCCCGGTGCACTCGCTGCCGGGCGGACTCCAGCCGCGAATGGCACTGATGTACATGCTTATCCCGGCCGTGGTCTTCCTGTCGCGACTGGGAATCATCCCGCCGCAGGGTGACGACCTCGACGCGGCGCGCGATGCCATCCAGAGCGCAATCGACACCTACGGCCCCGCGCGCCCGGCCGACGCCAACCCGGCCAAGCAGCTGGCGATGCGCCTGCACGACAAGGTTCCGGTCATCTACGGCGCCGAGGTCACCTCGGGTGTGGCGTTCCGCTGGAAGTGCCAGTTCAACGAGAACGCGAAGCAGCCGTCGTTCTGGGCAGCCCTCCCCGAGATGAACCACAACGAGATCGTGGGCTGGGAGAAGGCCGGTGCATTCGGTGATCAGGCCCAGGTCGTGGTGCTGCGCGATCCGCGCCAGCACCGTCAGGTCGAGCGCCGCATTGCGCTCACGCGCCAGATAATCCGCCCCCACGTCAGCGACATCATCACCATCGAGGGCGAGGGTGACAGCCCGCTTGCGCGGATGATCGACCTCGTGCTGCTCGGCGACTACGTGTCGCTCTACTCCGCCTGCCTGCGCCGGGTCGACCCGGAGCCTGTCGACAGCATCGGTGCCCTGAAGCAAGGGCTCGCCACCACGGGCAATCAGCGCCTTCAGGCAGGGGAGAGCGGCTCCATCTAGCGCGTGCCGGTCGGGGGGACATCCCTCCCCGGTAACGAATCACCACCCGGGGGCGCGGCTGTTCCGTGTTAGCCTCGCCCGGCTTCGAAGCGAACAAGGAATCCGTCTGTGTCGACAAACGTCAAGCATCACGTGGCTGATCTCGGGATGTCCGAGCTCGGCCGCCAGCGGATCGAGTGGGCTGATCGCGATATGCCCGTCCTCGCTCAGATCCGCGAGCGGTTCGAGAAGGAGCGCCCCCTCGAGGGCATCCGCATCTCGGCCTGCCTCCACGTCACCACCGAGACCGCCAACCTGGCCCGCACGCTGAAGGCCGGCGGGGCCGACGTGGTGCTCGTGGCATCCAACCCCCTGTCCACGCAGGACGACGTGGCCGCCGCCCTCGTGCAGGAGTACGGCATCTCCACCTACGCCATCAAGGGCGAGGATGAGGACACCTACTACCAGCACCTCACGGCCGCCATCGATCACGCGCCCCAGATCACCATGGACGATGGCGCCGACGTCATCGGCGTGCTCCACGGCGACCGCAAGGAGATGCTCGACGGCATCATCGGCGGCACCGAGGAGACCACCACGGGCGTCATCCGGCTCAAGGCCCTCGAGGCCGAGGGCAAGCTGGCCTTCCCCGTCGTCGCGGTGAACGATGCCAACACCAAGCACATGTTCGACAACCGCTACGGCACGGGCCAGTCGACGCTCGACGGCCTGCTGCGCGCCACCAACGTCCTCATCGCCGGCCGCAAGTGCGTGGTGGGCGGGTACGGATGGTGCGGCCGCGGGCTCGCCTCGCGTCTGAAGGGCATGGGCGCTCACGTGATCGTGATCGAGATCGATCCCCTCGCCGCGCTCGAGGCCGTGATGGATGGCTTCGAGGTCATGACGGTCGCGGATGCCGCCAAGGAGGGTGACATCTTCATCACCGCCACCGGCAACATCCACGTCCTCCGTCGCGAGCACTTCGAGCACATGAAGGACGGGGCGATCATCGCCAACACCGGCCACTTCAACGTCGAGATCGACATCCCCGGCCTCGAGGAGCTCGCGGATGGCTCGCGCGAGGTGCGCCCGTTCGTCCAGGAGTACGCGCTGCGCAACGGCCGCAAGGTGTACCTGCTGGCCGAGGGGCGCCTCCTCAATCTGGCGGCAGCCGAGGGTCACCCGGCCGCCGTGATGGACATGAGCTTCGCGAACCAGGCGCTGTCGGCCGAGTACATGGCGCAGAACGCCGCCACGCTCGACAAGACGGTGTACACGGTGCCCGCGGACATCGACGCCGAGATCGCGCGGCTCAAGCTGTACTCGATGGGAGTGGAGATCGACGCCCTCACCGAGGAGCAGCAGAAGTACCTGGCCTCCTGGGACCAGGGCACCTGAGCCAGCCGGGCTCACGCAGTACCCCGGGTGGGGCCGATGGGGCGGGGGGGAAGGCTCCCCCGCCCGGCCTCGCCCCGGAGGACATCCTCTCCCTCCACGATGGCGCCGTCGTCATGCTCGATCAGACGCGGCTGCCGGGTGAGGTCACCCATGTCACCCTCACGGGCTGGCCGGACGTTGTCGACGCGATCCAGTCCATGGTGGTGCGCGGCGCGCCGGCGATCGGCGTGGCGGGTGCCATGGGCGTTGCCCTCGCCGCACGCGGTGCCGCCCGCACCACCAGCACGCGGGAGGCGTTTGACGCCGAGATGGGCCGCGCCATCGCCGCGCTGCGTGATGCCCGGCCCACGGCGGTGAATCTGGCCTGGGCCGTCGACCTTCTCGCGGGCACGGTCGCCGACCACGAGGGAACGCCGGCGCAGATCGCCGACGAACTCGAGTCCGCGGCCCGGCGGATCCACCACGACGAGGTCGACCGCTGCCGCGCGATGGGGGCCCATGCGCTGCCCCTGCTCACCCGCGGGGCACGCATCCTCACGCACTGCAACGCGGGGGCCCTTGCCACCGGTGGGTACGGCACCGCGCTCGGGGTCATCCGCTCGGCCCATGCGGCCGACCCCACCATCAGCGTGGTCGTCGACGAGACGCGACCATTGCTGCAGGGCTCGCGCCTCACCGCCTGGGAGCTTGAGCAGGAGGAGATCCCGTACATCCTCATCAGCGACAACATGGCCGCCATGCTCATGGCTGAGGGGCGCATCACCCATGTGGTGGTGGGGGCCGACCGCATCGCCGCAAACGGGGACGTGGTGAACAAGATCGGTACGTACGGCGTGGCGATCCTCGCCCGCGAGCACGGCATCCCGTTCATCGTCGCCGCGCCCACATCGACGCTCGATCTGTCGATGGCGAGCGCCGCGGACATCCCCGTCGAGGAGCGCGCGCCCGGCGAGGTGCGCGGGCTCAGCCTGTTCGGGCGACCCGCCGCGTCACCCGAGGCGCCGGTGGCCAACCCGGCGTTCGACCGCACGCCGGCGCGCCTTGTGACCGCCATCGTCACCGAGCAGGGCGTGCACCGTGCACCGTTCGAGCGCTCGCTGCGCCGGGCCTGGGACTCCGCCGCGCACTAGGTGCGGGCGCGGTCCCAGTGGCGGGGCTACTTGAGGCGGTAGGTGATGCGGCCGCGCGTGAGGTCGTACGGGGAGACCTCGACCTTGACGCGGTCACCCGGGTTCACCCGGATGTAGTTCCGGCGCATGCGGCCGGCGAGCTTCGCCAGCACCACGTGCCCGCCGTCGAGTTCAACGCGGAAGAACGTGTTGGGGAGGGCCTCGGTGACCTCGCCCTCGAACTCAATTGCCTGTTCCTTCTCGGTGGAGGCCGTAGTGGTTCCTCTCGTCGCTTGCGGGGCACTGGGCCCCGTCCCGACCCTGAAAGGTAGCGCGATGGGCACGAAACGGCACGCCCGTGGTCCATCCGGTGGTGAACGCGTGCGGGCATGGTCACCACACTGGGCGCATGCCCACCTGGCGCATGCTCACGGCGCTCCTCGACGTCATCGTGCCGGGGGAGTGCGCGGCCTGCGGGCTTCCGGGGGATCCCCTGTGCACCGACTGCCTGTCGGCGCTGCCCGTACTGGAGGGAGCGGCCTGCATGCGGTGTGGCTATCCGATGCCCTGCGAGGCGTCCGGTTGCGCCGAGTGCATCCCCGGAGTGGGCTGGGCGCGGCAGGCGTTGTCGTACGGGGATCCGGTGCCGCGCATCATCTCGGCCCTCAAGGACCAGCGGCGCAGGGTCCTCGCCGCGCCTCTTGCCGATGTCATGGCCGCTGTCATCCCGCGACCGGGGCCGGGATCGGTGCTGGTTCCGGTGCCGATGGCTCCCGGGGGGCGTGCCGACCGGGGTTTCAACCAGGCGGAACTCATCGCCCGCCACCTCGCGATGCGATGGGCTCTGCCGCTGGATGACGCGCTCGCCCGGCACGATGGCTCCCATCAGCGCGGAGCCGACCGGGCGGCACGCCTCACGCAGGTCGGGGGATCCATGCATCTGCGGTCCGCGCCGCCGGTGCACGCGGTCCTGGTGGATGACGTCATCACCACGGGCGCAACGATCACCGCGGCCGCCCGGGCTCTCCGTGCCGGTGGGTGCGCACGCGTTGGCGCCGTGGCACTTGCGCGTGTGACCCTCGCCCTGTCTCCGGCTACAGTCGATAGACGGAAGATCCACCGAGGGGGACACGGACATGGAACTCCAGGTGAGGGGTAGGAACGTCCCGGTCACCGACGCTCTCGAGGCCCACGCCGAGAAGCGCATGCACAAGCTCGAGCGCGTGCTCGGGCCGTTCGCGGAGACCGCGCACGTGGAGGTCGAGCTCTCCGTCGAGCACAACCCCAGCATCGCCAACAGCCAGATCGCCGAGGTGACGGTGCGCACGAAGGGTCCGGTCATGCGCGTGCGCGAGGCCGACTCCGACATGTACGCCGCAATCGACCTCGCGGCGCATCGCATCGAGCGCAGCGCGCAGCGCCTGCGCGAGCGCCGCAAGGACCATCACGGCCCGGGCATCGAGGCCATTGCATCCACGCCGGCCGAGATCGCGGCGCTGGAGCGCCTGGGAGCCGACGCCACCGACGCCCTGGAGTCGCCTCCGCCCATCCGCATCGTTCGGAGCAAGCGGTTCGACATGCCGTCGCTCAGCCCCGAGGATGCCGCCATGCGGCTCGAACTCATCGACCACGCGTTCTACGTGTTCCGCAACGAGGCCAGCGGCGAGACGTGCGTGATCTACCGCCGCCGCGACGGTGACTTCGGTCTCATCGAAGGGGCCTGACGCGGCTCGTCGCCTCCTTGTCTGGACCGAACTGCTCACGCGCGGCGGGTCGGTGGTGACACCGCGCACGGGGTAGGCCCCATGGCCGTTGGTACGATTGTCTTTCCCGTAAGCGGCCGCTCGGATATGCCTGCATGAGTACGGAGTTGATCAACAAGGTTCTTCGCTTCGGCGAGGGGCGCGGCATGAAGCAGCGGATGCAGCGGGTGCAGCGCATCAACGCGCTTGAGCCCGAGATGCAGGACCTGAGTGACGCGCAGATCCGCGAGCGCGCCGACGACATTCGCGCCCGCCTCGCCGATGGCGCCGACATCGATGATGTCCTCAACGAGACCTTCGCGCTCGTGCGCGAGGCCTCGTGGCGGGCGCTCGGCATGCGTCAGTACGACGTGCAGCTCATCGGCGCCATGGTGCTGAACGAGGGGCAGATCGCCGAGATGAAGACCGGCGAGGGCAAGACGCTCTCGGCGGTGCCCGCGGTGGTGCTCAACGCGCTCACCGGCAAGGGCGTGCACGTGGTCACCGTGAACGACTACCTGGCCAGTCGCGATGCCAACTGGATGCGCCCGATCTACGAGTTCCTGGGGCTCGCGGTGGGCGTGATCGGGTCGATGATGCCGGAGGCGGAGCGCCGTGAGGCCTACGCCGCCGACATCACGTACGGCACCAACTCCGAGTTCGGCTTCGACTACCTGCGCGACAACATGGCAGTGCGACTCGACGACTGCGTGCAGCGCGGTCACGTGTTCTGCATCGTCGACGAGGTCGACTCCATCCTCATCGACGAGGCCCGTACCCCGCTGATCATCTCAGGCGTGCCCGAGGCCGCGGCCGACACCTACTACCGGTTCGCCCGCATCATCCCCACGCTGAAGAGGGGCGATGACTACGAGGTGGATGAGAAGCACCGCACCGTCGCCCCGCTTGAGAGCGGCGTCGAGAAGGTGGAGCGTGCCCTGGGCATCGACCACCTCTACCTCGACATCCACGGGCAGTTGGTGAACCACTTCATCCAGGGCCTCAAGGCCGAGTCGCTGTTCCGCAAGGACAAGGAGTACATCGTCCGCGACGGCGAGGTGCTCATTGTCGATGAGTTCACCGGCCGGGTGCTGGAGGGGCGCCGCTACTCGGAGGGCCTGCACCAGGCCATCGAGGCCAAGGAGGGCCTGAAGATCCGCGAGGAGAACCAGACCCTCGCCACCATCACCCTGCAGAACTACTTCCGCATGTACGACAAGCTGTCGGGCATGACCGGCACGGCCTCCACCGAGGCCAATGAGTTCGCGAAGATCTACGAGACCGACGTCGTGACCATCCCGACGCACCGGCCCATGGTCCGCCAGGATGACAATGACCTGATCTTCAAGACCAAGGACGCCAAGTTCAACGCGGTGGCCGACGAGATCAAGGATGCCCACGACCGCGGCCAGCCCGTGCTTGTGGGCACCATCAGCGTCGAGGTGTCCGAGATGCTCTCGGGAATGCTCGAGCGCCGTGGCGTGCCACACACCGTGCTCAACGCCAAGCAGCACGAGCAGGAGGCCGAGATCATCGCCCGCGCGGGGGAGAAGGGCTCGGTCACCATCGCCACCAACATGGCCGGGCGTGGCGTGGACATCAAGCTCGGGGACGGCGTGGAGGATCTGGGCGGCCTGTGCGTGATCGGCACCGAGCGCCACGAGAGCCGCCGCATCGACAACCAGCTGCGCGGTCGATCCGGGCGTCAGGGCGACCCCGGGCTCACCAAGTTCTTCCTGTCCGCCGAGGACGACCTCATCCGCATCTTCTCGGGTGACCGGATGTACAAGATCCTCGATCGCCTCGGGCCGGGTGACGATCTGCCGCTCGACTCGAAGATGCTCACCAAGACGGTGGAGGGCGCCCAGAAGAAGGTTGAGGAATACAACTTCAACATCCGCAAGCGCGTGCTCGAGTACGACGACGTGCTCAACAAGCAGCGCGAGGTGATCTACGCCGAGCGGCGCCAGGTGCTGGAGGGCGCGGACCTTGCTGAACAGGCCCGCGACTGGATCGCCGAGGTGCTGGTGGAGACCGTGGGCCGGTACGAGGACGAGAACGCCTCAGTGGCCGACTGGGACCTTGACGGCATGTTCGTCGAACTCGGGCAGCTCTACCCCATGTCATTCACCGCGGACGAGATCCGTCATGACGACCTCACGCGCGAGGAGTTGCTCGACCGCCTCGAGGACGACGCCATGGAGGCCTACGACCGCCGCGAGGCGGAGCTCGGCCCCGAGATGGTGCGCGACCTCGAGCGGTGGGTGCTCCTGCAGATCATCGACGTCGACTGGCGCGAGCACCTGCTGACCATGGACTACCTGCGCGAGGGCATCCACCTGCGCGCGCTCGGGCAGAAGGACCCGCTCTCGGAGTACCGCCTCGAGGGCCACAAGATGTTCGACGAGATGATGGAGAACCTGACGCGCGAGTTCGTGAGGTACATGTTCCACGTCGAACTCGAGGCGCCCCCGGAGCCGGTGGAGGCCGCCCCGGTGGAAGGTGTGACCTACACCGCACAGGACGATCCGGTGCAGGGCTTCGCGGGGTTCGGAGCCGGCGTTCTCGAGTCGCCCGACGAGGTGGCGTTTGAGGCCACCGAGCCCGAGCACGACGATCCGGGGAACGCCGCTCAGGCGCCACTCCCGGGCGTCGTGGAGACCGTGGTTATTGATGACGAGGACCGCATCGGCCGTAATGACCCGTGCCCCTGCGGTTCGGGCAAGAAGTACAAGAAGTGCTGCGGCGCGGCGTAGCGTCGCCCGGACGATGAGCGACGACTCCACGCGTGCCCCCGTCGGGGCCGACCCCGACGCCCTGGCGCAGCAGGCCGCGCGCCTCGCCGAGCGCGTGCAGTTGCTCGGCGAGTACCTCGACCCTGATGCGCTGGCATCACGTGTGGCCGAACTCGAACAGGAGATGGGCGCCGGCGACTTCTGGGATGACCAGGAGCGCGCGGCAAGGGTGTCTGCGGAGCATGCCCGCAACGCCGGGCGCCTGGCGGGGTATGCGTCGCTCTCCGAGGATGTCGCCGACCTCGGCGAGCTCGCCGCCATGGCTCGTGAGGAGCAGCGCGCGGGAGCGCCGACGGGTGAGTTCACCTCGGAGATCGTCGACGGCCTGGCCCGTGCCGAGGACCGTCTCTTCGTGCTCGAGGAGTCGCGGCTCTTCGGCGGCGACCACGATGCCGGCGACGCGGTGGTCACCATCCAATCGGGCGAGGGAGGCACCGACGCCCAGGACTGGGCAGAGATGCTGCTGCGCATGTACCTGCGCTGGGCAGAGACCCGGGGTCTCACGGCTGTAGTGCAGGACCGCCTCGACGGCCAGGAGGCCGGCATCAAGAGCGCGACCTTCACGCTGTCGGGGGTCAACGCCTACGGCCTCATGTCGGCTGAGCGCGGCGTGCACCGCCTGGTGCGCCTGTCGCCATTCGACTCGGCCAACCGCCGCCAGACCTCATTCGCCGCCGTACAGGTGGCCCCGCTGGTCACTGATGCGGCCGAGGTGGAGATCGACGAGAAGGAACTTCGCATCGACACCTACCGCGCCAGCGGCGCCGGTGGGCAGCATGTGAACAAGACCGACTCCGCCGTGCGCATCACGCATCTGCCCACCGGTGTCGTGGTGCAGTGCCAGAACGAGCGCTCGCAGACCCAGAACCGCGCCACGGCGATGAGCATGCTGCGCTCCCGCCTGCTGGAGCTCGAGATCCAGCGCCGTGAGGAGGAGGCCGCGCGTGAACGCGGGGAGACCATGACCATCGGTTTCGGATCGCAGATCCGCTCGTACGTGATCCATCCGTATTCGATGGTCAAGGATCTCCGTACCGGTTACGAGACGGGCAACACCCAGGCTGTGTTCGATGGCGCGCTCGACCCGTTCATGCGGGCCGAACTCGAACGTCGCGCAAAGGGTCTCGCCATCGTCGGGGAGGACGCCTAGTGGCGCGCGCCATCGTGGTGGTGGGGTCGCGCCATGGCGGGACCCTCGAGATGGGGGAGTGGGTGTCTGAGGGCCTGCGCGCGGGCGGGGTGGACGTGGAGTTCCATGACGCCGACGGTGCGCCGTCGCCCGAGGGCTTCGACATGGCCGTGGTGGGCGGCGCCGTCTACGCCGCGCGATGGGTGGAGAACGTGCGCGAGTGGACCCGGGCGCATTCCGATGCCCTCACGGCCATGCCCACGTGGATCTTCTCGTCGGGGCCGGTCTCGGGCCCGCCCTTCCCGTCGGACGAGGAGTCGGTGCAGTACCGCCGCCTGCTCGAGTGGACCGGGGCACATGAGCACCGCGTCTTCCCGGGGCGCATCGATCGCCCCAATCTGCGTCCGCGCGAGAAGGCCATGGTCATCACCATGCGCGTGGACGACTGCGACTTCCGGCCGAAGGACGACATCGTCGCCTGGGGCCGTGAGATCGCCACCGCCAGCCTGTAAGGCGTATTGCAGGTGCCCCTCCCCGGGGGGAGGGGCGGGAGGGACCGCGGCGAAACCCGACCCGGTAAGGCCGAACCCATCCCGAGACGGAGTGGAGCCAGTACTTCCATGGCACGAATCGATGACATGCACGACGACCCCGGCAGCAGCCGCCCGTCCTTCACCCTGGTGAAGGTCCCGGATGAGGCCGCCGCCGAGGAGTCGGTCGCGCCGATGTTCAGCGAGCCGGTTCAGGACGGCAAGCGCCGCAAGGGCGACATCTTCCGCCCGGGCCCCGGACCGATGGTGGAGCTCCGGGGGGTAACCAAGACCTACGACGGCGACAACCGCGGCCTCGACGGCGTCTCGCTGCGCATCAACACCGGCGAGTTCGTGTTCCTCGTGGGACCGTCCGGCTCGGGCAAGTCGACCTTCATCCGGCTCATCATCCGCGAACTGCGCCCCACCGCGGGCAGCGTGGTGGTGGGTGGCCGGGACCTCGGTGAACTGCGACGGAGCAAGATTCCGTACCTCCGCCGCGCCATCGGGTGCGTGTTCCAGGACTTCCGCCTCCTCCCCGACCGCACCGCGGCGGAGAACGTGGCGTACGCCCTTCAGGTGACGGGTCACTCCGCGAAGGAGGTGCGCCGTCGCGTGCCTGAGATCCTCTCGCTGGTGGGCCTTGACGACAAGTTCGACCGCCTCCCGCGTGAGCTGTCGGGCGGCGAGCAGCAGCGCGTGTCGATTGCCCGCGCCCTCGTGAACCACCCGCGGCTGCTCATCGCCGACGAGCCCACGGGCAACCTCGACCCCGACACCTCCTTCGAGATCATGGATCTCCTCACCCGTATCCACCGCACGGGTACCACCGTGCTGGTGGCAACGCACGACCAGCACACGGTCGACCGCATGCAGATGCGCGTGATCGCGCTCGAGGACGGTCGTCTGGTGCGTGACGAGGAGTCGGCCGGCTATCACGAGACGACGGGGGAGGTCCACGCATGAGGGTCGGCATGTTCTTCCGCGAGGCGCTCCGCAGCATCCGCGCGAACGCCGCCATCTCGGTTGCCGCCACGGTCACCGCGCTGATCGCCGTGTTCATCCTCGGCGCCTTCATCCCGTCGTACATGTACGTGCAGTCGGCCGTTGACTCGCAGAAGGCCAAGGTTGACGTCGACGTCTACATCTCCGACAACGCCACCGTCGCCCAGGTGAACACGCTGCGCGACAAGCTCAACGGGCTTCGCACCGATGGCACGGTGGCCGCCATCACCTATGTCTCGAAGGATGACGCACTGCGCATCATGCGCGAGCGCCTGCGTGACCCGTCGGTGCTCGACGAGCTGCCGAGCAACCCGTTGCCGGCGAAGTTCAACGTCAGGCCGACCGAGGCCGAGAACGCCGATGTCATCGTCGCCGCGGTGAAGGACGACGCTGCGCTCGACCCGACCGAGGGCATCGTGTACCCCGAGAGCACTGCTGACCGTCTGCTCACGGCCGCCACGTTCGTGCAGTGGGCGGGCTTCGCCCTGATCGGCGTGCTGCTCCTGGCCGCCGTGCTGCTCATCGGCAACACCATCCGTCTCTCGATCTTCGCGCGACGCCGCGAGGTCGAGGTGATGCGCCTCGTGGGTGCCACCAACTGGTTCATCCGGTGGCCGTTCATGATCGAGGGAGTGATCTGCGGCCTCGTGGGCGCGGTCGTGGCAGTGGGGATGCTCTGGGGTCTCAAGGTGGGCGTGGTGGATGCCTGGGCTGCGGGTGCGGACACGGCCCTCACCAAGACGGGCTCCACGGCCGGGGCCATCGCGTTCCCCATGCTCACACTCATCCTCGTGGGAGCCGGTGCGCTGCTCGGCGCCGTCGGCAGCGCCATCACCCTGCGCCGCTTCCTGCGCATCTGATCGGTTCCGCGGCGGCGGCGCCTTCGCGCGCCGCCGCCCGGACGCCATAACATGGGGCCAGTGCGAACGCCGCCCCGCCCCACACGCCGCCGTATCGCCATCGCGGGCGGTGCCGTTCTCATCGCGGTGGCCATCTTCCTGCTCGGTGCGCTGTTCGGCACGCCGCTGCGCGAGACGGTCACGCAGACCCGGTCGGGCTCGCTGCCCGATCAGGTGACCGGGGTCATCGTCGATCGCTTTCGGGGCCCGGTGGACCGGGAGAAGCTGGAGCGGATCGGGGCCAAGGCGATCGCCGATTCCCTCGGTGATCCCTACACCGCGTACCTCACGCCGGAAGAGTATGCGCGGCTGAAGAGGGCGAGTAACCGCGCGTACATCGGTGTGGGCATCCGCGTGCGCCAGACGCCCTCCGCGCTCGTGGTGCGACAGGTGTTCACGGGCAGTCCCGCCGCCGCGGCCGGCCTGCGCGTGGGTGACCGGATCGTGGCGGTGGGCGGGGTGCCGGTGTCGCGCCGCGGCCCGCTGCGCAGCGTGGAGGGGATTCTCGGCGCGGCGGGCACATCGGCGGTACTGCGGGTGCGCACGGGTGATGATCCCCCCCGCACGGTGCGCATCACGCGCGGGGACGTGACGCAGCCGATGATCGAAACCCGCATGGTCACGGCGCCCGGTGGCGGGAAGGTGGGGGTCATCGTGCTCGACCGCTTCGAGTCCGGTGCGGGCGATGAGGTGGGAGACGCCGCACGTGGCCTCATCGATGACGGCGCGCGCGCACTTGTTCTCGATCTCCGTGGTGATCCGGGCGGCCTGCTGGACGAGGCGGTGTCGGTGGCCGGTGTGTTCCTCCCCAAGGGCGACGTGGTCGTGAGCACGCGCGGACGGGCATCGCCCGAGCGGGTACTCAGGGCCGACGGCGACCCCATCCCTGCGGACATCCCGGTTGCCGTGCTGGTGGACGGCCGGAGCGCCAGCGCATCGGAGATCGTCGCCGGGGCACTCAAGGACCAGGGCCGCGCGGTGGTGGTGGGCACGCCGACGTTCGGCAAGTCGAAGGTGCAGGTGACGCAGGGCACGAGCGACGGCGGGGCCGTGCGCGTCACCATCGCCGGATATGTCACGCCGAAGGGGACGGATATCGGCAAGGGCGGCGTGATGCCCGACGTGCGGGTGTCCGACGCCCCCGGCACCGATGCGGATGAGGCCCTCGACCGTGCCGTGGCCGCGCTGCAGTCGAAGGGGGGCTAGCGCCGTGGCGAGGGGGCGCACCGGTGCATCGTTCGTTGCGGAGATGGTGCCCGCGGGCCGCGGCATGGCCGCGCGCCCGGCCTTTGTGATGGGTCCTGAGGTGCCGTTGCTCAAGGCGCGCCGCGGCGACGCGCGCATCGGTGATCTGGTGACCGCGCGCCTGAAGGGAGGGGGATGCGAGGTGACGGCGGTGCATGGCCGGCTGACCTCCGCCGGTGCCGCGATCCGCGCGCTCATCGCCCACGAGGGTCTTGGACGGGGCTTTGGGTCGAAGGCCCGTGAGGAGGCCGAGGCCGCCGCCCTGGAGCAGGTGCATGCCGATGCCGGCCGCCGCGACATGCGGGATCAGCGCGTCATCACCATCGATCCCGCAGGCGCGAAGGACCATGACGACGCCATCGCCGTGGCGCGTGAGGGCGACGGAATCCGCCTGTGGGTGCATATCGCCGACGTGAGCCGGTTCGTGCGTGCCGGCGGTGCGATCGATCGCGAGGCCGAGCGGCGGGGCTGCTCGGTGTACCTCCCCGGAGTCGTCGATCCCATGCTGCCGGAGCGGCTCTCGAACGACATCTGCTCCCTCCGGCCCGATGAGGACCGCTCGGCCCTGACCGCCCACATGCTGGTGATGCCCGACGGCACGGTGACGGGGGAGGGATTTCACCGTTCCCTCATCCGCTCGGACCGGCGGCTGACCTACCCCGAGGTGGATGCCTTCCTCGAGGGCACCGCCTCGCTCGGCGATGGCGTGATGGAGGGCGACGTGCAACTGGCCATGGAGCTGGCGCGCGCGCTGCGGGCGCGTCGCATGCGGCGGGGCGCACTCGACATCGCCACCACCGAGCCCCGCTTCCGCTTCGATGGCGACCGGGTGCTGGCGGTCGACCTGGAGCGCCAGACCGACGCCCACTCGCTGATCGAGGAGTGCATGATCGCCGCCAACGAGGCGGTCGCGCGGTTTCTCATCGCCAAGCGCGTCCCCGCCCTCTACCGCGTGCACGCCGACCCCGACCAGGTGGCCATCGAGGACCTGTGGGCCCGGCTGGAGGTGGTGGGTATTCCGGTGCCGCCGCTGGCCGATGGCATCCTCACGTCGGAGCAGCGCCGCGACGCAGCGGGCGTGGCCGCCCACGCGGTGCGCCTGTATGTGGAGCGAATGGGGGAGGGCGAGGCCTCGCTCCCCTTCATGGTGCTCCGGGCACTCCAGAAGGCCGTGTACCGCCCCGACGAGACCTCGCATTCGGGCCTCGCGAGCCCCGCGTACCTGCACTTCACATCCCCTATCCGCCGGTACCCCGACCTTGTGGTGCACCGCGCGCTCGTGCATGCGCTGGGCCTCGGGGAGCCCGCGCCCGACGCCGCCATGCTGCCGGAGGTGGCGCGTGACTCCTCCGACCGGGAGCGCGACGCGACCATGCTCGAGCGCCGGGCCGACCGGATGTGCCTCGCCTACCTGCTGGCCCACAACCTCGCGGCCGATGACGAGTGGGACCGCCCCCGGGGTGGCGAGGTGACGGGCATCGGCCAGTCGGGGTTGTTCATCACCTTCGACGAGGTGTTTGACGGCTTCCTCCCATTCCGGCGCATGCTCGACGACCACTACGTGGCCGACCAGACGGAGGCCGAGGTGGTGGGCGAGGACACCGGTCGCCGCATCCGGCTGGGCGACGCCCTGCGCGTGCGTGTGGTCGATGTGGAGCCGCTGCGGGGCCGGGTCACCCTCGAGCCGGCCGATCGTCCGCCTCACCGGCGCTAACCTCACCGGGCAATGGGCAAGAAGGCCAACTCCAAGGGCGCCGCGAAGGTGCCGCCGCGCAAGGACATCGCGCAGAACCGCAAGGCGCTGCACGAGTACGAGATCTCGGATCGATACGAGGCGGGCATCGCTCTCACCGGAACCGAGGTGAAGGGCCTGCGCGAGTCCGGAGCGATGATCCGCGAGGCCTACGCCCAGGTGATCGACGACGAGGTGTTTCTCGTGGGCGCGCACATCAGCGACTACGGGCCGGCCGGTGGCCGCGGGCACGACCCGCAGCGCACGCGCCGCCTGCTGCTGCACCGCCGTGAGATCGACAAAATCGCCGGAAAGGTTGCGGAGAAGGGCGTGGCCCTCATTCCGCTGCGCATGTACTTCAACGACGACGGCCGCGCCAAGATCGAGCTCGGGATCGGCCGCGGCCGTACGCAGTACGACAAGCGCGTGGCCATCAAGGACCGTGAGATGAACCGTGAACTGTCGAGGGCCAACGCCCGCCGCGGCCGCGGCTGATCACCGACGGGGGAGAGCACATGAGGAACGCAATCGTCGCGACCGCCGCCATCGGAGTGGGCAGCCTCGTCATGTTCGCGGGGTCGGCGGCCGCCGCGCCCGCGAGCCTGCCCCGGCCGCAACTGACGGGGTACCAGATGGTCAACCGGTTCATGGCCAACCTGGAGTCGGGCAACGTGGCCAGACTCAACGCGCTGCTGGCGCCGTCATTCGTCGTGCAGCGCGCGAATGGCACATGGGCGGCCAAGCCGGCCTACATGAAGTCGCTTCCGCGGGTCGCGTCGTATGTCATCAGCGCGTCGTTCTCGACGTACTCCGCGGGGGCCCTGACGGTGCGATGGGAGCTCGCGGCCAGCGAGACGCTGCCCGGCGCGCCGGTGGGCAGTACCCCTGCGCCGCGACTGTCCACGTTCATCTGGACGCCATCCGGGTTCCGGCTCACCTCACACGCCAACTTCAACCCGCCGGTGTCGTAGGGGCGCGGGCGCCGTGCGCCCCGACATCAGGCTCACCGCCGACGGCACATGCTCCGGGGCGGCGAAATCGGGGACGAGAGGTACGTGAGGCGACGCCATGCCCGAGCAGGCATCGGCCTCTCTATGCCCACGGCCCATGTACGGCCAGCGGGGAGCGCATTGAGTGATCACTTCTCCATTGGCCATGCAGACGAACGCGTGAATGCATCGGCGTAGGCGATGCGCGGGTTCGTCGCGCTCACGGGCTGGAGCGGGTCGGTGGCGATGCGCCGCACCACAAGAATCTGGGCGCGGCGCATGACGGCAGGGGTGACGGCGCGGGTGCGGCGCACCACGCTCGATACGGTGACGTTGACGCCCTTGGCCCCGGGCCACGGAATGGACGGCGCAACCGAGGTCGCCCCGAGCCTGGTGTTCCCGACCATCGATCCCGCCAGCTGCATGATGCGCTTTCCCGTGACGGGGTCGCGAAGGATCATCGTGGTGCGAACCCGGCATGCGCGGGCGGGGTTACTCGCCACCGTCAGCTGCGCCCTGACGAGGTAGACACCCCGGTCCGGATCAAAGGCAAGCCGTCGCGGGTCGTCCTGCATGAAGTTGCCCTCGCACGGTGTGCGGTAGTTCGCCACGAAGGGGTTGGTGCCCGACGGCCCGACCAGGTTGGCTGCGCCGAAGGCGACCTGCTGCGCGAAGAAGCCCACCACGGTGGTCGACGCGTTCGACGCGCTGGCCACTCCCGTGCCGCGGTTGGTGCCCGCGCCCCCGGTCCCGGTGGCCCAGGCCACCTGGCCGTTCGGCTGCACCCGTGCAACCAGCACGCTGCTGCCCGAACCGGCAGGCAGCGGCGTTCCGCCGAAGGTCGCGCCGCCCGTGCCGGAGTAGAACCCGGTCACCGTGGCCGATCCGTCGGGGTGCGTTGCCACGGCCTGGCCCCGGTCGGTACCGGTGCCGCCGCCGCGGAGTGCCCAGGCGAACTGACCCCTCGGGGTCACCTTTGCCACGAAGATGTCGTTGCCGCCAGCTGTCTCGAGGGCAGTGCCGCCCAGGCGCGCCGGGGTGCTGCTGAAGAAGCCCGTCACCACGGACGAGCCATCACCGAGTGCCGAGACGCCCATACCCCAGTCCACGCCCGTGCCACCGGCAGAGGTTGCCCACGCCACGCTGCCGCCCGCGGTCACCTTGGCCACCCAGGCGTCCTTGTCACCGGCGCTGCCGAGCAGGCGCCCGCCCAAGGTCATGGTTCCCGTGAACAGCCCGGTCACCACCACGCCGCCCGTTGGCAGTGCCGATACCCCGTAGGCGCCGTCGTCGCCGGTCGGCGAGCCCCCGGGGATTGCCCAGGCGACCGTGCCGCTGGGCATCACCCGGGCGATGAACGCATCCCAGCCCCCGGTGCTCGTGAGGGTGGTGGATCCGAGCGTCATCTGGCCGTTGAACTCGCCCACCACGATCGTCGACCCGTCGGCAAGGGCCGCAACCGACCTGGCGCCCGCCTTCTGGCCGACCGCCCCGGTGGTGCCGGGGATGGCCCAGACCACGCTGCCGGTGGGGGTCAGCTTCGTGACGAAGGCGTCCCAGCCCGTGGACCCGCCTCCGCCGGTGAGCGTGGTGGACCCGAAGCTCGCCGGCCCCACGAACTTGCCCACCATCACGGACGACCCGTCGGGCAGCGTGGCCACCCCGGTTGCCTCGTCGGCCCCGGCGCCGCCCACCCGCGTGGTCCACTGGAATGCCCCGCGCTCCGTGACGCCGGTGGCGAACGCATCGGTGCCCGACGCCCCTGCCTGCGTGAGCGTGACCGGGATAGGTGTGATGATATTGCCCACCACCACGGACGACCCGTTCGGACCGCGGGCGACTGCCGTGCTCCAGTCGGTGCCGGTGCCGGAAACGGTGGTGGCCCAGGGCACGCCCACGCCCGTGGGCAGGGAAGCGGCCAAGGCGGGAGGCGTGGTGACGGCCGCGGCGCCGACCGCGATGAGCCCGGCGGCAATGGCAGTGCGCGCGTGAATGGGAATCCTCCTGGGGCGCGGGGACGGGGGATGCTCCGAAGAGCATGCCATTACCTCGTGTCCGTGTGTCTGCACCGGCCTACCGGATGATGACGACGTGCTCCGCGAGGGCGCCGTGCGCCCCGAGAGTGGAGATCTTCTCGATGTCGCTGGTGCGGCTGGGCCCCGACACCAGGCTCACCGCCGACGGCACGTGCTCCGGGTTCGCGAAGGTCTGCGCCAGTGCCTCACCGAGGGTGGCGACGATGCGGTCCTCGGGCAGCAGGGCGACGTGGTATCGGCTGGTGACGTCGAGGCCACGGCCGTGCAGCGGGGATGCCGCAAGCACCACCGTGCCGCGCTCGGCAACGGCGAGCGATGGCACGGTCACCCCGCACACGTCCTCCGGGCCCTCCAGTCCGAGCACCTCACGCCGCCCGAGCCCTGTGGGCCAGCGCAGGACGTCGATCCCCTCGCGGCGAAGGGCGTCGTCCAGCCCGACGTCGTCGACGATCGGGTCGGATGCCAGGACCGCGCGCACCACGCCGTGGTCGGCCATCCACGTGGCTGCGGCGCGCGCGGCGGATGTGCGGCCCACCACCTCGGAGGACGCCTTGCGCCGCGTGAGCGATGCCACCATCTCGTCCACCAGGGCGCTCACCGGCGCGGCGGCCACGTGGCAGGCATGTCACGAACCTGGGTCCAGCCGGCACCCGGCCCGGGCAGGTGGGTGACCCAGCCGCCCTTGCGGCGCACCCGCAGCATCAGCCGCCAGCCCATCATCCACAGCCGGTAGGTGAGCGGCCTGCGCCACAGGAGGCTCCAGGCGCGGAACACCAGCCCCGTCTTCCGGGTGTCAGGGGATGACGCCCGCGCGCGTGCCTTCACCAGGAGGTCCTGCAGCGGGATGCCCACCGGGCAGGCCTCGCCGCACGCGCCGCACAGCGACGACATGAACGGCATGTCGCGCGAGGTGGGGGACGAGGGCCCTTCGAGCAGCGGCGTGATGACGGCCCCGATGGGGCCGGAGTACGGCGATCCGTATGCCTGGCCGCCCACCGTCTTCCACATGGGGCACGAATACAGGCACGCGCCGCAGCGGATGCACGACAGCGCCTCTTCGAACTCGGTTCCACGAAGCGCGCTCCGCCCGCCGTCGACGATGACCAGGTGGAACTCGTCCGGGCCGTCCGACTCGCCCTCGCGCCGTGGTCCCGTGATGAGGTTCACGTAGTTGGCGGCGTCCTGGCCGATGGCCGCCATGGGCAGCACCTGCAGGATGTGCGCGGCCTCGTCCCAGTCGGCCACCACCCGCTCCATGCCCATCACGGCCACGTGGATGCGCGGCTGCGACGTGACCAGCCGCGCATTGCCCTCGTTCTCCACGATGCACACCGTGCCGGTGGAAGCCACCCCGAGGTTCACGCCCGACACCCCGATCTGCGCCTGCGCGAACTTCTCGCGAAGCCGTACGCGGGCATGGGCCACCAGGCCCTCGCGGTCGGTGGGCACATCATCGGTGCCGGCCTCCTCGCGGAAAAGCTGCGCCACCTGATCGCGGTTCAGGTGCACCGCCGGCGCGATGATGTGCGAGGGGTGCTCGCCGCCCAGCTGCAGGATCCACTCCCCGAGGTCGGTCTCGACCACTTCGATCCCGGCCTCGGCCAGCGCCTCGTTGAGCTTGATCTCCTCGGTGGCCATCGACTTGCTCTTGGCCACCACCTTCGCGCCCCGTGCGCGGGCGAGGTCAGTGATGTACCGGCAGGCCTCGTGGCCGTCGGCGGCACGCACCACCACTCCGCCATTCGCGCGCACCTTGGCCTGCATCTCGCTCAGCAGTGCGGGCAGGTTCCGGATGTTCGACCGGCGTATGTCGCGTGCCCGGTCGCGCATGTCGTCGAATCCGTGGTCGCGCGACATGGCCTCACGACCCGCCCCCCAGCTGTCGGCAGCGGTGCGCAGGTTGCCCCGCAGGGTGCGGTCGGCCATGGCGTCCACCGTGCGCTCGCGCAGCGTGCCCTCCACGTCGGAGTAGGCCACGCCCGCGGAGCGACGACGGGGAACCCTCACTGCCCGAGCACCTCGGCGATGTGCCGGGCACGTATGGCGATGCCCTCGCGATGGGCCACGCCGGCGATGTGCATGAGGCATCCAAGATCGCACGACACCACCTCGCGCGCGCCTGAGTCGGCCGCAGCGCGGGCCTTCTCCTCGCCAAGGCGACCGGAGAGTTCGGGGAACGTGATGGAGAACACGCCCCCGAACCCACAGCACTGGTCAGTGTTCGCCATCTCGCGCACCTCGCAACCGGGCACGCGCGCAAGCGCCTGCCGCGGGCTCTCCTTCTCGTCCAGCACCCGCAGCATGTGGCACGAGTCGTGAACGGTCACGGGGCCGCCTGTGCGCGGCCGGGGGTCGAGGTCGTGCTTCACGAGGAACTGGGTGAGTTCGATGGTGCGCGCGGCGAGGTCGATGGCGGCCTCCTCCTCGGGGCGGCCGCGGAACATCTCGGGGTAGGCGTGCACCACCATGCCGGCGCATGAGCCTGACGGCACCACCACCTCCTCCGTGCCCGCGAACACCTTCAGGGTGTGGCGAGCCACCACCCGCGCCTGGTCGGGGTGCCCGGCGGTCCAGGCGGGCTGCGAGCAGCACGTCTGGCCCCGCGGCACCCGCACCTCCACCCCGGCGCGCTCGAGTGCCCGCCGTGTGGACTTCCATACGACCGGCGCCACGGCGTCGGACAGGCACGTGCGCATGAGGAGGACCCGCATGGGCGGGAGTCTAGGAGGGTGGCCCGACCTCATCGTGCAGCGCGCGCAGCGCGGCCACGCCCCCCTCCGCGTAGGCGATCCAGTCGGCGCCCTTGCCCTGCTCCCCGTGCTCGGCGAGTTGCGCCTCCCACCAGGCGATCTCCGCCGGCAGCGGGTCTGCCCCGGGGGCAGCGAGCCGCAGCGCATCGCGGGCGTCGGCAAGCGCCACGGCCGCGCCCTCGCGGCGCTTCACCTCGAGGAGATGGCCCGTCTGGTCGTCACCGATGCGGCAGAGCGCGCCACCACCGGTCGCCTCGGCGAGCGCCTCACGGGCGGCATCGAGGCGCGCGAGCGTGATCACCAGGCGGTCGTCATCCACCGCGCCAGCGTACCGCGGCGTGAGGGGCGGCCACGCCGCCAGTGATACCCTTGCAATCAGCAGGAACCTTCACGGGCCCGAACCAGTTTCGACGGGGTGGCGAAGGATTGGCAAGCGAGCCGCGGACCCTGAGGACCGCGTTACCAACAGGGAACCAAACGTAGCTGCGGATTCTCGCCAGCTCGCTCTCGCCGCCTAGTAAGCGGTACTGAGAGTCGTCGGCCCTCCCTTCGGATCACGAGGGGGATCACCGGCGTCGCATAGTGATCCTGGCCCCGAGGCAGTGTTCCTCGGCCAAGGGGCGAGATTTCAGGAGGGACTGGGGGTGGAGTGATTTGCCGGAGATGGCACCCACCCCGAGACACACATCATCGGCTGCGCTCGGAGAAACCCATCTGGAAACGCCTTCGGACGCCGGGGCAGTGCCGGCCGGGTCCATAGGGGCCTCTTCAGCAGAGAGTTCTGAAGAAGCCCAAAATGAAGAAAACAAGCGGGAGCTGAGGGGGCCAACTGGGGCTCCCTCAGTCGTTGTGGGGCCCGGCGGCGCCCAGAGGCCCATCGGGGCGGCGGATTTGGCGCGTGCAAGCACATCGGCCCACGTCAACGTGCCCGCTGCGTGGCGGGCGAGGCGGGGCTAGGCGGGCTGGAAGCCCGGTGGGGCCTTGCCGACGGCGTAGCCGCCGCCGAGCAGGAAGGCGCGCCGCCGTCGGCGCATCAGGCTTGCAAACCGCCCGTCATCAATGGTGATCTCGATAACGCCGAGACGCGTCAGGACCCGATCTTCGACCTGCACGTGCCGGTGAGCGTGCCGGGGGTGGACCCGAAGCTGCTCGACCCCATTCAGACCTGGCCGGACCCCGCAGCGTTCGAGGAGACCGCCCGCAAGCTTGCGGGCGGGCCTACTTCACGCGCCTGGTCACCACCGACTGCGCCACGATGGTGCCATTCTTCGCGCGTGCGGAAGTGGTGACAGTCCAGGTGCCCTTCTTCACACCAAGCCTGCAGGCGAAGGTGCGCTTGATCTTCTTCCCCTTGCCCGTGGCCTTCACAGAGCACGTGGCGCGCGCAGCCTTCTTGCCCACAGCAGTCGCTGACTGCCCGATGCGAGTGGCACCTGCAGGCAGCGTGCCCGTGGTGGTGCAGACGGTGCCCTTGCATGTCATGCGCACTTTGAGCGCTGCGGGCTGCGCGGCGGAGTTCGGTGGCGCCGGGGCGGGCGCGGGCGCGGCGGAGTCACCGGCTGTGGGAACCACCTGATTGGACGGCTCGGACGCAGGTGAGGTGCCGGCCGCGTTGGTCGCAGTCGCGGTGAAGGTGTGCGCCACTCCGTTGGCGAGGCCCGAGATCACGCACTGGGTGGCAGGGGGCGTGATGGTGCAGGTGCGCCCGCTGGGGTTCGCGGTGACGGTGTACCCGGTGATCGAATCATCCGCAAGCGGCGTCACCGACACGGTCGCCTGCGCATTTGCGGCCGTGGCGGTGGGGGCGCCGGGCCGGGCCGGCACCAGGACGACACGGGTGATGAATGCATCGAGGGGCCCGAGGCTGGTGAGCGTGGTTGATCCGAAGGTGGCGGCGCCACCGGAAGACCCCCCAAATACTCCTGTGATGATCGCTGACCCATCGGCGAGCACCGCGGCGGCCGTGCCGTAGTCATCCCCCGATCCGCCGGCCCTGGTTGCCAGTGCATGCGCGCCGTCGGCCTTCACCTTGGCGACATAGATATCCCTCTCCCCGGCGCTGGTGAGCGTGGTTGATCCGAAGGTGGCGTCGAGGGGACCGGGAGACCCCACAAGAGGCCCCCCAAACCCGCCCGTGATGATCGATGAGCCATCGGCAAGGGCCGAGACGCTCGTGACGTCGTCGTTACCAGTGCCCCCGGCGCGCGTTGCCCATGCGAAGGGGCACCCTCCGACATAGCAGGTGCCTGTCTTGGCGACGAAGACGTCCATGTCTCCAGCGCTTGGAAGCTCGACCACACCAGACACTGTCTCGAACCGAGCGGTTGGCCGGAATTGTCCCGTGACAACCGATGAGCCATCAGCGAGCGCCGCGACAGATATGCCTCGTTGGAGGCCCGTGCCCCCGGCTGTTACGGCGCCTTCGTAGAAGGTGCCATTGGCGTTCAGCCGGGTGACGAACATATCCTCGCCGACGGCGCTTGTGACGAGGGTGCTCGATCCGAAGGTGGCCGTTTCCTGAAAACTCCCCGTGACGATTGAGGATCCGTCGGCGAGTGTTGAGACTCCATAGCCCACGTCGTACTCCGGACCACCGGCCTTGATCGCCCAGACGAAGGAGCCAGTGGCGCTCACCTTGGCGACGAAGATGTCGGAATATGTCTCGTCGTACGTATCGTCGCTGGTGAGGGCCGTGGGTGTGGGCAGAGTGCCGAAGGTGGCGGTTTGCGCGAACGAACCTGTGATGATCGAGGAGCCGTCGGCAAGCACCGAGACGCCGTAGCTGTCGTCGTAGTCCGGACCACCGGCCTTGATCGCCCAGACGAAGGAGCCAGTGGCGCTCACCTTGGCGACGAAGATGTCCGTCTCGCCCTGCCACTCGAGCTCCGTGGGAGTGGGAGTGTCGAAGGTCGCGTCGCCCATGAAGGAGCCTGTGATGATCGAGGAGCCATCGGAGTGCACCGAGACGCCATAGCCGAAGTCATTTGATTCCCCCCCGGCCCGCACCGCCCAGGCGTAGGAGCCATCGTCGTTCACCTTGGCGACGAAGATATCTTCCTGCCCGGCGCTGGTGAGGCTCGTGGGTGTGGGAGTGCCGAAGGCGACGGTTCCCTGGAAGGACCCGGTGACGATCGATGAGCCGTCGGCGAGGGCCGCGACGCTGCGGGCCTCGGTCTGAACCCCAGCGCTCCCGGCCTGTGTTGCCCACGGGAAGGAGGCCGCGGCAGCGGTTGACGTGCCCGCCATGATGGCGAAGAGGATCGCGAACAGCGCAACGGTGCCGACCAAGGCGCGGTGCACAACGCTCACAGGAATCCGCTTGGGCATTGCCGAGTGCGCCAGCGCAGCCAACCTCATGCCGCTCATGTTGGGCAACGTCGAGCCTGGCTCGATCATCACCGATCGCCGACAGGAGCATTGCGAGGCTTTGCGCACGGGGGGCCTTCTTGACGGGACCTGCCCCCGGGCCTCCATCGATTGGCGAGGCGGCGGTCTGTGGGTGTGGGCCGATAGGCCAGCCTACGAAAACGCCGCAAAAGAATATCAAATGGATCAGGAGGCGTGGGAACCCGGACGGGGTGCACTCGGAGCCCCCTGGCCATGGGGTGTGTGCAGGACCCGGGTAAGCGCGTGCGGACGGTCTGGCTGCACGCGACATATTCGTCAGTGCCAAAGGGGCGCTCGACTACTTCAGAAGAGACAATCGAAGAAGACAAGCAGGATCTGAGGGAGCCAACTGGGGCTCCCTCAGTCGTTTCGGGGCCGATTGGCACCCAAACCCCCATCGCCGGCGGCGACACGCAGACGCTGTCGGTGGGCACCGTGACCCTGCCGAAGGTCGCCATCGGACCGATCCCGGTGACCGGCTAGGCCGCCTGGCCGCAATGTGAGCGAAGCCGGTAACCGCGTGTGAAGCATTTCGGTGCCCGCGACCGGGCTCGCCGCGGTCTCGAACGAAATGTGCGGGGGTCCAAGAGGGCCGGAGACGGCCCTCTTGGTGTGGGCGGGGCCCATCCCCGCGGACCCGCAGTCCAGCGGGGGCGACGTGGGTAGGCCGGCCACGTCGCCGTGCGTAAACTGACCCAAATGGGTCTACCGCCCTAGCAGCCCCCCAAAGAAAGGAATCCGTCATGGGTAGGCATGACGATCAGTTGACTGCGGCGATGGCTGATCTCCGCGCCCGTGCAGAGCAGCACGGCGAGCCGTCCCTCAGGGATGGCGTTCTCCACTTCGGAGACGCAGCGATTCCCCGTCCCGACTTCCCCATCGTCACTGGTGTGGAGGACCAGTTCGGGTGCACGGTCTCGATCTTCGTGGTTCAGGGCGATGGCTTCGTGCGCGCCACGACCAACATCCACCGGGACGAGGTCCGCGCGCTCGGGACCGAACTGGACCCGACGGGTCCGGTCATCGGCCCGATCAGCGGCGGAGAGTCCTACCGGGGGCCGGCGGACATCCTCGGCGTGATGCACGACACGTATTACGAGCCCATCGTGGATGGCGGCGGCACCGTGATCGGTGCTTTCCTCGTCGGCTACCCACACGAGGACTAGGGCTTCAAGAAGGCGATCGCGTGTGCACCGAGAGGGCCGGAGGCGGCCCTCTCGGTGTGGGCCAGAATCATGCGACGCGGGTGCGCTGAAAATGGCTTGGCTATGCGGTGTGTGCAAGACCCCGGTAACCGCGTGTGCAAACGGTGGGTACGCGGGAGCGAGATCAACGCCCTGGTGGGCCGCAGGCCTACTTCAGAAGAGACCCATGAGGGCCTCTTCAGCAGAGAGTTCTGAAGAAGCCCAAAATGAAGAAAACAAGCGGGATCTGAGGGAGCCAGCTGGGGCTCCCTCAGTCGTTTGCGGGCCGGCTCCGGAA
>JBIIQA010000146.1:0-3880 GCA_044342355.1 Miltoncostaeaceae bacterium
TGACCCCGGCGGGGGCGCACACGTCCCCGCCGGCCACGGGGACGTGGCGGAACGGTAGACGCGGCGGACTCAAACTCCGCTCATGGAAACATGGTGTGGGTTCGATTCCCACCGTCCCCATCTGGTGCGCCTTCCGGGGCGTGCGCGGGCACTAGTCTTTCCGCATGCGGGCCATCACGTTCGAGGAGCCTGGCGACCCCACGGTTCTCCGCATGGGCACCGTTCCCGACCCCGTGCCGGGCCCCGGAGAGGTCCTCCTTCGGGTCGAGGCGACCGCGGTGAACCGGGCGGACCTCCTGCAGCGCCGCGGCCTGTACCCCTCTCCCCCCGGCGCGAGCCACATCCTCGGCCTCGAGGCCGTGGGGAAGGTTGCCGCGATCCCCGCAGACACGAGGACGCACCTCGCGGTGGGAGACCGCGTCATGTGCCTCGTGGGCGGGGGCGCATACGCGGAGTGGCTCGCGGTTCCGGCGGCCAATACGATGCCCGTGCCGGAGGGTCTGTCCGTCACACGGGCCGCGGCGATTCCCGAGGTGTTCCTCACCGCCTATCAGGGCCTCGTTCGCCTTGGGGGGCTCACCCGCTCCGATGTCGCCCTGGTCCACTCCATCGCGAGCGGCGTCGGCACCGCGGCTGCCCAGATCTGCCGGGCGATTGGTGCCACGTGCATCGGCACATCCCGAAGCGCCGGGCGGGCCCATGCGGCCGACAGGTTCGGCACCCACGCGCTGCATGTCCCGGATGGCGCGTTCGCCCACGCGGTCCGGGAGGAGACGAATGGACACGGGGCCGACGTGATCCTTGATCTCGTGGGCGCGAAGTACCTCGGCGAGAACATCCAGACCCTCGCCCGGCATGGTCGGATCGTGCTCACCGGGTTCGTCGGGGGGCGGCGGGCGGAACTCGACATGGGTTCCCTC
Source organism: Miltoncostaeaceae bacterium (assembly GCA_044342355.1). Classification (GTDB taxonomy): domain Bacteria; phylum Actinomycetota; class Thermoleophilia; order Miltoncostaeales; family Miltoncostaeaceae; genus SYFI01. Next base: position 921 of record JBIIQA010000146.1, read on the forward strand.
CTTGCCGCGCAGGGGACCATCCTCGCCTCAAGCCTGAGGGGGCGGACGACCGATGAGAAGGCCGCGATCATGCGGGACTTCGAGGCGTGGGCCCATCCACTGTTCGCATCAGGGGCGCTCGAACCCGTCATCCACTGCGTGCTGCCGCTGTCCGATGCCGGATCGGCGCACGCGCTCCTCGAGTCGGACGAGGTCATCGGCAAGGTCGTGCTCACGGTTGACCAACCCGTCTGACGCCCGGTCCGCACCCCCTGACAGGCTGGTCACGGGGTGGTATCGCGCGTGTTACCGTTCGGCCGGGTCGCAATCCGAGGAGACACATGAAGACCTTCATCAAGCTGCTTGCTCTCGTGGGCATCGGGGCAATCGTCTACTGGTTCGTGCGCGACCGCCTCGGCGGCGAGCCCGACGAGTTCACCTTCACCGAGGTGACGGCTGACAGCGCCGATGCCATCGGCGAGACGGTGTCCGACGCGGCCGACGCCGCCGCGGACGCCGCCTAGCCCCGCGGGAGTCGCGCCGTGGGAATCCGCCACGCCGCAGGCTCCGACCCCGCTGCCGACCTCGATCCCGATCTGGCACAGGCTGCCATGGGGATCGGGGTGGCAGCGGCGATGCGCCTGAGGGACCTCGCCCCCGCCCTGAGACCGCTGCGTGACGACGGGGCCGAGCCGGAGCTCGTGATCGAGGAGATCACGCTTGACCCGGAGGACCCCGTCGATGCCATCACATTGGTCGCGTGCGTCCGCGCACACGATGCCTACGTTGCCTCGCGCGGGCGGCGTGAGGCCGCGAGCCCGGGGGCACTGGCAATCGCGCGGCTGCTCGCCTGGACCGCGCGCGCGGAGATGCTCGGCAGGGCACCCGACGTCCGCTGGATCGGCCCGCCCACGCGAGTTCCCGAGGACGTCACGGGGCTCGCCGTCACCGCGCGCGTGACCCTCACCGGCGACGACGGTGCGGTACGCGCCGCAGCCACCGCGATCGTGGCCTAGCCGGCCCCCCGCAGGGCGATCTCGACCCGCTTGATCATGGCCTGGAGCCGGAGGTACTCGGCGTCATCGCCCGTTGCCCGCACCGCGGTCATGCGGCGCTCCAGCGCACGCTTCTCGACGCGCAGGTAGGCGTCCTTCAGTTCCTCCTCCGTGCCGCCGTCGGCGGCCTCGGCGCGCAAAGCCGCCTCAAGGGGCGCCAGGTCATCCGGCCAGCCCTCCCGCCCCTCGATGATGAAGGCGCGTGCCTGCCGGTGGGGGACCGACCCGAGGTGTTCCTCACGCAAACCCCCGAGCATCGTTCGGCCCGCAGAGGGCATGGCCATCGCGAGGGCCAGCAGCCGGCGTTCCCGGACGTCGTCGAGCGACGGTGCCTCCGGGGCCGGGGTCGTCTGCGCCACCCTCGATGACGCGCGTCCGCCCGATGCCTGCGCGCGACGCATGAAGCGATCAAACAGAACGGGCGACACCCCAAGCGCCGTGACGCGCCGAAGGGCCTCGTCCTTGTCCGCGGACTCAGGAAAAGCCCCGAGGAGCTCCCCGAGGTCGGCGAGGGCGCGGTCCTGCTCCGCCGGCGAATCACCTGCGCGGGCGATGCGGCGGTCCACCAGCCACGGCACAAGCGGGTCAGCGTCAGCCACCGCGGTCGCCAGCACCTCCCGCCCGGCGAGATCACCGGCGAGCTCCCCGGGGTCGGAGCCCGGGGGCAGGGCCACCACGGCGAGGCGCACAGGCACGTCGCGCGCCGCCTCGATCGTGCGGCGTGCGGCCTCCTCACCGGCGCGATCCGCATCGAAACAGAGGCGCACCTCGCCTGCGACGCGTGCGAGAAGCCGCAGCTGCGTCGTGGTCAGCGCGGTGCCCATGCAGGCAACCGATCCCTCGATCCCCGCCATGCGCAGACCCATGACGTCGGTGTACCCCTCGCTCACCACGGCGTAGCCCGCCTTGGCCGCGGCCTGCCGGGCGAGGTCGAGCCCGAAGAGCAGCTCGCGCTTGCGGAAGCGATCGCCCTCGGGTGAGTTGACGTACTTCGCCCGCTCCTCAGGGTCCATGGTGCGTGCGCCGAATCCCTGCACGCGCCCGCGGGCGTCGCTAATCGGGAATGTGATGCGCCCCGTGAAGAAGTCCTGGGCCGCTCCCCCGCGCACCCTCGCCAATCCGGCCTGTGACAGCTGATCGCGCGAGAAACCCTCCTGGATCGCCCGGCCCGCGAGGGCGGTGCCGCTACGCGGTGCCCAGCCCACGCGGAACACGCGGAGAAGGTCCTCAGGAAATCCCCGGGCCAGGAGGTACTCGCGTGCCGGGGCGGCCTCCTCGGCCTTCCAGAGCATGGCGGAATAGAAGGCGCACGCACGCTCGAGCAACTCGCGCACACGCTCGCCCTCCCGCCGCCGCGCCTCCTCCTGCGGTGACGACTGCTCGTACCGGAGCTCCACGCCGAACCGGTCGGCCAGCTGCTCAACCGACTCCATGAATGAGCCCGCGCCCTCGCGCTGCTGCATCCAGTTGAAGGCATCGCCCGTGGCTCCGCATCCGTAGCAGTAGTACGTGCGGTTCTCCGGCGGGATGAGGCAGAAGGACGGGGTGCGCTCGTCATGAAAGGGGCAGCGCCCCCACCACCGTCCCCCGCGGCGCGTCAGCTGGACCTGACCCCGCACCAGTTCGAGAAGGTCGGCGTTGCGCCGTACCTCGTCAATGCTGGCGTCATCGACACGCGGCACTAGAGCGGCCCCTCGTGCGGGACGAAGAGGTCCCTGTGCGCGCGGAGGGCATAGCGATCAGTCATTCCGGAAACGAAGTCGGTGACCCGGGTGACGACGTCCTCGCTGCCCCCCGGGGGGAGAAGTGAGGGATCATCGAGATAGGCGCGCACCAGCGCCTGCACCACGTAACGGGCGCGGCGCGCCTCGTCGGCCGCGGGTGACGCAAGGTAGACCTCCGCAAACATGTAGCTACGGAGGGAAC
>JBIIQA010000147.1:0-3862 GCA_044342355.1 Miltoncostaeaceae bacterium
TCTTGCCGTTGGTTCCCGTGATGCCGACGACCGCCATGTGATGAGAGGGATCGCCGGCAAGGCGCGCCGCCATGATGGCCATGGCCGCGCGGACGTCGGGCGCCAGCACCTGGGGGACGTCGATGTCGAGGGGCCGCTCCACAAGAAGAGCCGCGGCACCGCGCGCAACGGCCTCGCCGGCAAAGGCGTGACCATCCAGCCGGTGGCCGGGCACGCACGCGAAAAGGTCGCCCGGGGCGACATCCGCCGAGCGGTAGCGGATGGCCGCGATGACGGGGGTTTCATCCGACCGCCCCGCGAGGCGGGCGCCGGGAACGCCGCCGGTCAGGTCGATAAGCCTCATCCGGTGGGTGACGTTACCAGCGCCCCCGGCTACGACATCAGGGGGATATCCGCAGTTGGCGCAGGGCGAATTCGGTGATCTGCTCGAATGCCGGTGCGGCGACGTCCCCGCCGTAGAAGCTGCCGGCCGCCGGCTCGTCGACCATCACGGCGACCACCACGCCCGGCTTGGTCGCCGGCGCGTATCCCACGAATGATGCGATGTATGTCTCGGTGTACTGGCCGGTGTTCGGATCGATCTTGTTCGCGGTGCCGGTCTTGCCTCCCACGGTGTATCCCTCGATCTTGGCTTCCTTGCCCGTGCCGTCGTCGCTCACCACCTTCTGCAGCATGATGTTCACCTGCTCTGCGGTGCGCGGGCTGATGATCTGCTGGCCGCGCGGGTGGTTCACGACCTTCGTCCCCACCTTCTCCACGATGTGCGGGGGCACCATGCGGCCGCGGTTGGCGATGGCCCCGTACGCCTCGGCGATCTGCGCCATGGTCACCGACACGCCCTGGCCGATGGGAATATTGAGGATGGACACTCCCGACCAGTCCTCGAACGTCGGCAGCGAGCCGCTGACCTCACCGGGGTAATCGAAGCCCGTCTTGGCGCCGAACCCGAACTTCTGGATCCACTCATGGGTCTTCTTCTGCCCGAGCTTCTGGGCGATCATCACCGTGCCCACGTTGCTCGAGTTCTGCAGGATCTCCTGCGTTGTCCACGACACCGCGGGGCGCCAGTGGGCCTCCTTGAGCGTGCGGTCGTAGAGGGTCAGCGTCTCTGGCAGGCTGAACGTGGTGTCGCGGGCAACCGCCCCCTCCTCGATGGCCCCGGCGACGGCGACCAGCTTGAACGTGGAGCCCGGTTCATAGGCGTCCGTGATCGAGCGCACCCGCTCGCTCTCGGGCGTGAAGGTCTCTCGCTCGTTCGGGTTGAAGCCCGGCACCGTGGCCATGGCGAGCACCTCCCCGGTATCCGGCTTCATCACGATGGCCGATGCCGACGTCGCGTCGTGCTGGTCGACCACCTGCGACAGCACCGACTCGGTCTTCTGCTGTACCGCGCTGTTGATCGTGAGCGTGATGGGCTTCCCGGGAGTGGGTGCGCGGTCATCGATGATCTTGAGGGCGCGACCATCCGGGTCGCGTGCCTCCTCGCGGCGCCCCTCCGTGCCCTTGAGGTGCGACTCCATGGTCTTCTCGAGGCCCGTGAGCCCCACTCCCCAGTCGTCGGTCATACCCACGATCTGCGCGGCAACGGAACCGAGCGGATACAGGCGCTTCTGGGTGTCCGAGAGGGTGATGCCCGGCAGGTCAAGCTTCTCGAGGTAACGCGCGCGGGGCTGATCGACTCCCGTGTTGAGCATGGCGTAGCCACCGCGGCCGCTGATGCGCTTCTCCACCTCGTCAACCGGGAGCCCGACTGCGGTGGCGATCCTCTCCGCGGTCGCGCGCTTGTCGGTGATCAGATAGGGCGTGGCGGTCACGGCGGTTGCGTGCTTGTCGACCGCGAGCTCACGACCGTCGGACGAGAGAATGGGTCCGCGCGGGGCTGGCAACCTCACCGTGCTCTCGTGCTGATCCTTGGCCTTCTTCGACAGGTCGCCGGCCTCGACCGTGGCGATCCATCCGGCACGCACGGCGATCACGCCGAGCACGGCGATCGTGGCGAGGGCGATGACCCGGGTGCGACGGGACGCCACCTTGTCGGCATCCCGTCGGCGGCCGCGCCGTCTATCTGGTGCGCGGCGTCTGGCCGGGGGCAATCCGGTTCTCCTTGGGAACGCTGACGTACGTGAGACCGCTGCCGGGGGCCTGGACCATGCCGAGGCGCTTTGCGGCCTGGTCGACGACCTGGCCGTCCTTCTCGGCGAGCACGGCGCGCAGGCGGAGGATGTCGGCCTGCGCCTGGTTGTACATGTCGACCGTGCGGGCGGTCTGCGTGGTGAGATTGAGGCGCTGCACGTTCACCCAGACCACACCGCCGAGCAGCAGCGCGATGAGGGGGATGAGCACCCATGCAAGGCGCATGCCCCGCAGGCGCAGCCGCTGCAGCACCGAGGGCGCCGGGCTGGTGATGACGCGCGGACGCGGTCGCTGCTGCGGGACGGGCGCCGGGCGGGCGGCCGGGCGGGCAACCCTGGCGGCACCGGAGCGGGTGCTCATGCAGCCGCCTTGGCGAGCACGCGCAGGCGTGCGGAGTGTGCGCGCGGGTTCACGGCGATCTCGCCGGTCACGGCCTTGACGGCCTTCGGCGCCACCAGGCGCGCCTCGGGCGACCGGCCGCAGCCGCACACCGGCATGTCAGGCGGGCAGATGCAGCCCCGTGTCCGGTCGCGCATGAAGTGCTTGACCATGCGGTCCTCGAGGGACTGGAAGGAGATGACTGCCAGGCGTCCGCCCGGGGCCAGTACGCCGAAGGCCGCAGGCAGCGCGCGCTCGAGGATTCCCAGTTCATCGTTGACGACGATCCGGAGGGCCTGGAATACGCGCCGGGCGGGATGCCCGCCGGCGAAGAGGGCGGGCGTGGGCACCGCACCACGGATGACCTCCACGAGGTCGCCCGTGGTGGCGAGTGGTGCCTCATCGCGGCGGCGCACGATGGCCCGGGTGATCTGCTTCGCGTAGCGCTCCTCCCCGTACTCGCGGAACCAGCGGATGAGGTCCTGCTCCGGGGCGGTATTGACGAGGTCGGCGGCCGATACCGGAAGCGATGGGTCCATGCGCATGTCAAGGGGTGCCGGGCGCGAATATGAGAAACCGCGCTCCGGGGTGTCCACCTGCATCGAGGACAGACCGAGGTCCATGAGGATGACGTCCGCCTGCGTGCCCGAGGCGGCGAGGCCGTCAAGGGCCGTGGCGAAGTCCGTGCTGATCAGTCGGGCGGGGCACGGCATGCCCCGGCTGAGGAGGGCGAAATGCCGACCGGCCTCCGGGTCGCGGTCCACGGCGATGAGCTCGCCGGTGGGCCCGACGCGTGCGGCCAGCGCCGAGGCATGGCCTCCGGCGCCGAACGTGCAGTCGACCACGACTTCCCCGGGCTCCGGTGCGGTGAGCGCAATGACCTGGTCGAGGAGCACCGGTACATGGGGGGCGCCGCCCGCAGCCGTCGGGACGGCCTCGATGCGCGACGCCGCGGCGGTCATCCCCGACCCCCATCAATGCGGGATGCCAGGCGTGCCGCCCTCTGCGCCACGCCGTCCTTGCGCAGGCGATCGAAACGCTCCTCGAGGCGGGCCGGATCCCAGAGCTCGAGGTACGAACCCGCGCCGACCACCTTCACCCGGCCGTCGAGCCCGGCGTGGTCACGCAGCTCGGCGGGCACGAGCAGACGGCCCTGCTTATCGAGGTTCTCCTGCTCGAAGGCACCCGCGAGCAGGAAGCGGCTGAGTTCGCGCTGGTCGTCGTCGAGCACGCTCATGCGGCCGAAGGTGCCCTCGATGAAGTCCGGCCACTCGAACCGGGGTACCACGACGAGGCAGTCGTCGAGCCACCACGCCGTGACGGTGCCCTCCGCGAACGACTCGCGGAGGCG
>JBIIQA010000148.1:0-3848 GCA_044342355.1 Miltoncostaeaceae bacterium
CGCGGGCAGGTTCCGAGGTGGTGCGCATCACGGTGAACAACCGGGAGGCGGCGGCGAAGGTCCCTGAGATCGTTGCCCGGCTGCGCGATATCCATGATGTCGAGGTGCCGATCGTCGGTGACTTCCACTTCAACGGGCACACCTTGCTTCGCGAGTTCCCCGACACGGCGGATGCCCTCGCGAAGTTCAGGATCAATCCGGGCAACGTCGGACGGGGGGCGCGTCACGACCGGAACTTCGCCACGATGATCGAAGCGGCAATCGATCACGGTAAGCCCGTCCGCATCGGCGTCAACGCCGGCTCGCTTGACCCTGAGCTGGTGGATGCCCTCATGGACGAGAACGCGCGACAGGCTGCCCCGCGCCCGGGGTCGGACGTGGTGCGCGAGGCAATGGTGCGAAGCGCGCTGTCGTCCGCGGAGGCAGCCGAGGAGATCGGCCTTCCCCACGACCGTATCGTCGTGTCGTGCAAGGTGAGTCGCCTGCCCGACATGGTGGCGGTGTACCGCGACCTCGCCGCCAGATCCGACTACCCCCTGCACCTCGGCCTCACCGAGGCGGGAATGGGCACCAAGGGCATCATCTCGACGACGGCTGCGCTTTCAGTTCTCCTCGAGGAGGGCATCGGCGACACCATTCGCGCCAGCCTCACGCCGGAGCCCGGAGGCGACCGCACGCTTGAGGTGTATACGTGCCTCGACATCCTGCAGAGCCTCGGACTGCGTTCGTTCCGCCCCGAGGTCACCGCGTGCCCCGGGTGCGGCCGCACCACGTCAAGCGTCTTCCAGGAGCTCGCCCAGGCGATTCAGGCGCACCTCGACGTCCGGATGGCCGTGTGGCGCACGGAGCGCCCCGGTGTCGTCGACCTGCACGTGGCGGTGATGGGCTGCATCGTCAACGGGCCTGGTGAAAGCCGTGCGGCCGACATCGGCATCAGCCTGCCCGGCACCGGCGAGGAGCCACGCGCCCCGGTGTACGTGGATGGGGAGAAAGTGGCCACGCTCGAGGGCCCAGCGCTCGCGGAGGACTTCATTGCGATGGTCGAGAGGTATGTCGAGGACAAGTACGCCGCAGTCGGGAGCGCGTCATGACCGGTGATCATCCATCGGGGTGGGAGATGCCCGCAGCGCCGTATCGCGGTTCGTGGACTCTCCAGGGGCGGTTCTGGCCCACGGTGCGCGACGACCCCGCGGACGCCGAGGCCATCAGCCACAAGCTGTCCGTCCGTGCAGGACTGGTGCGCCAGCTGGCCGCAGGCCTCTACACGATCACTCCGATCGGCCTCCGGGTCATCGCGCGGGTGGAGGCGATCATCCGTGAGGAGATGGACCGCATCGGCGCGCAGGAGGTGCTGATGCCGGTCATGCATCCCGCGGAGATCTGGGAGGCCACTGGACGGTACGGCCTGTCCGAACAGTTCCGTCTCGAGGACCGGAGCGGACGCAAGATGGTGCTGGGCATGACCCACGAGGAGATCATCACCTGGCACGCCGCCCGGGAGATCCGCTCCTACCGCGATCTGCCGCAGTCGTGGTACCAGATCCAGACCAAGCTCCGGGATGAGCCACGGCCGAAGAGCGGGATGCTGCGGGTGCGCGAGTTCACGATGAAGGACTCCTATTCCTTCGATGTGGATGCCGAGGGCCTGGAGCGCTCGTACGCGGCCCACTCCGAGGCATACGCGCGCATCTTCGATCGTTCCGGCATTACCTGGTATCGCGTCGAGAGTGACGTCGGGATGATGGGGGGGAGTGGGGCACACGAGTACATGGCACCGAGTCCGGCCGGTGAGGACGTGGTCGCGCGCACCGCCGACGGCGCGTACGCGGCCAACGTCGAGCTCGCCGTCTCCGTGGCGGCCGAGCCGGAATTCGGGGAGTGCCCTGACGCGCCGGAGGAATTCGACACTCCCGGTATCGGGAGCATCGACGAGCTGTCTGCGTTCACCGGTCAGCATCCGGCGACACTTGCGAAGAGCGTCGTGCTTGTATCCGAGCAGGGCCCTGTCCTCGCGATCGTGCGCGGTGAGCACCAGGTGCACGAGAAGAAGATCGCGCACCTCATCGGCAGCCATCGCGCCGCGCACCCCGAGGAGATCCGCGAGTGGTTCGGGGCCGGCCCGGGTTCACTCGGCCCCGTCGGCGTGCACGAGGACGTGCGCATCATCGCCGATGCCACCCTCGTGAACGGTCATTACGTGACCGGGGCCAACCGCGACGGTGTCCACCTCCGCGGCGTACGCCTCGGCCGCGACTTCACGGCAGAGACTGCCGATATACGCACGATCCTGGAGGGGGAGGGTGCCGTGGGCGGGGGCGGGGCAATCGAGCTCGTTCCCGTCATCGAGATCGGCAACATCTTCAAGTTGGGGACGAAGTATTCGGAGCCCCTGGATGCGCGCTATCTGGACGGCGACGGGCAGGAGCAGGTGATCGTCATGGGCTCATACGGCATCGGCCCCGCCCGCGTGGCAATGGCCGCCATCGAGCAGGGCCACGACGACGACGGCATCATCTGGCCGGCCGGTATCGCCCCGTTCGACGTGCACATCGTCCTGATCGGTGATCCTGCCGACCCCCAGGGCATCTACGCGCGCGATCTCTGGACCGAGTTGTCTGACCTTGGCCTCGATGTGCTGCTCGATGATCGCCCCGGCCTCCGCCCGGGCGAGAAGTTCGCGGAGGCGGATCTCCTTGGGTGTCCGCTGCGGGTCACCGTGGGAAAGAGGACGCTTCCGGATGGACCGCTGGAGGTGCAGGAGCGCCGAAGCCGCGAAAAGCGGGAGATCCCGCTGGAGGGTGCGGCGGCGGTGATCAGGGCGCTGTGGCTGGGTCTCGCGGACGGCTGACGGGCAGGGACCCCGTGCTAGTGTCCGCCTCGCTTCGGGGCGTGGCGCAGTCTGGTAGCGCACCCGGCTGGGGGCCGGGCGGTCGGAGGTTCAAATCCTCTCGCCCCGATTTTCTGGAGCAGCGGTGAGCAGCATCAAGCATCGCCTCAGGTGGCTTCCAAATGCCATCACCATTTCCCGGCTGGCGTCGCTGCCGGTTCTGCTGTGGATGTGCGTGATTGCCGATGGGCCGTCCTGGCCGCTCGGGATCTTCTTCGCCGTCGTTGCCTTCACGGATCTGCTGGATGGCCGTCTCGCCGCCCTTCTCGACGCCCGCACGCCGCTCGGCAGGGTGCTGGACCCTCTCGCCGATCGGTTGCTCATGGTGGTGGGGCTCGTGGGTCTGCTGATAATCGACCGCTTCGCATGGCCCGCGGTGGCCATCATCCTCGTGCGTGACCTGGCATCGATGGTCGGATTCGCGGTGCTCGCGAGGCGTGGGGTGCTGCTGCCGGTCGACTTCGCCGGGAAGGTGTCCTCGGGGTTCAACATGGGGTGCGTGGCGGTCGGCCTCGCCGTCTCGGGCTCATGGGTGGATGTGTTTTTCTGGTGCGCCGTCGCGCTCTCCGTCCTGACGTTCATGAACTATGCGGTGCTCGCCGTGAGGCGTCTCCGGGCGCAGGATGCCGAACCCTCCGAGGTGACCTCAAGTGCAACTTGAGGGTTGAGCGGCAGAGGATTACGATGGTCAGCCACCGAGCGGGAGCCCCGTGCCCGCGGATGCCGACAACCGGAGAACTTCGTGGTGATGTGTCCCAACTGCGGTGCCGAGCGGCCAGCGGGTGATCACTTCTGCGGCGCCTGCGGGAGCCCCCTGCCGGATACCGGGCAGGCCACGCAGACGACGGGGCAGATTCTGGCTCCGCTCGACTCCGGCGCGACTCCCCCGGGTGCCGTGCCGCGCCTGGGCCCGGCGCTCGCCGTGCGCATGGCCGGCGGTCGCACGGGCGAGTTCTTCGCT
>JBIIQA010000025.1:0-14221 GCA_044342355.1 Miltoncostaeaceae bacterium
GGTCGATATGGCGGGGCGTGCTCTCGGCCTTCAATCCGGACGCCACCCTGCAGAGCCCGTCATCCACTGCGCAGGGCGATGCCGCATGCGCCGCGCTGGTGGTGGACTCCTCCGACTCGTAGGGGGGCTTCGCGGCGCCCGAGGTGCCGCGGGGTGCTGCCCTACAGGTCTTTGAGGCGGCTGGTCCCGAACAGCCAGAACATCCAGCCGAAGAGGGTCGTCATGAGGATGGAGCCGAGGGCGTCGGCCCAGTGGCTGCCGGCGGCGGCGAAGAAGATCTCGGAGAACATGGCCACGGCGAGCAGGCCGAACATGATCCAGCCCACCCACATGATCCACCCGAAGGGCAGGTACCTGCGCACGCCCACGGTGTGGGCCAGAGGGGCGTAGTTCGCGCGCCTGCCGCCCGCACGCTTCGGCTTCTTGTTCTTCTTAGGGGCCATCCCCGTGCAGGATAGCGGCATCGGCGGAGGGCGTCGCCGGGCGCCACCTGCCCCGGCGGATGCGCAGGATGCTGATGCCCATGGCCACGAAGTAGGCGGCGCTGAAGGCGATCTGGGGGATCGAGACGAGGATCACCCCGTATGCGATCCAGGGAACGCAGGCGGCCATGGCGAGCGCACGCAGGCGCACCTGCCCCGGGGACAGCCGTGACAGCGCGATGCCGAGCATCCCGAGCGCGGCGAAGACATCCACGATCCCGGTCCAGAAGATCGCCAGGAAGATGGCGGTGAGGGGCAGGCTGGCGATGATCACGAAGCGCCCCCGGGGGTTCCGCGGATCGGTGCCGGCGAGGTCCATCACCACGACGACGGCGCTGATCGCGATGGCAGCCGTACCGCCGAGCAGTGCCCAGTGGATCCCCATCACGGCGGATCCGCCGGCGTCGAAGGCGAGGAGCGCTGACCGTCGCCGCATCAGCGTGGACGTCATGAGCAGGCCGATACCCACCACCCCGACCAACTGCGCCATGATCTGCATCCCGCTCATGCGCGTATGGTGACGCACCGGGCGGTCGCATCGCATGAGCACGGGCGGAGGGCGTGATGGATCTCGGCATCAAGGGGCGCGTTGCGCTCGTGACCGGTGGCAGCAGGGGGATCGGCCGTGCCGCCGCGGAGTCCCTGGCGCGCGAGGGCGTCGCGGTGGCGGTGGCCGCCCGTGGCGCGGATGGCGTGGACGCCGCCGTTGCCGCCCTCCGGGATGCCGGGGCACGTGCGGAGGGTGTCCTCATGGACATGTCGCATCCGCTCGGGCCGGCGGATGCCGTCGCCCGCGCCGAGGCCGTGCTCGGGCCCGTGGACATCCTCATCGCGAATGCGGGCGGCCCGCCCCCCGGACGCTTCCTCGATGCCGACGACGACGGGTGGGACGTCGCGGTGCAGCAGAACCTGCTCGGGACAATCCGCCTGATGCGCGCGGCGCTGCCCTCCATGCGCGCGCGGGGCTGGGGCCGCATCATCACCATCACCAGTACGTCCGTGCGCGAGGCCATCGACGGACTCGCGCTTTCGAATGCCACCCGCGCGGGCGTCGCCGGTGCCGTGCGCACGCTGGCCCGTGAGGTCGCCGCAGATGGCGTGACCGTGAACAACGTCCTCCCCGGGCCGATCCTCACCGATCGCATGCGGCAGCTCCTCGCGGCGCAGCCGGACCTCGACGCGGCCATCGCGGCCCGCGGGGCGCAGAACCCCACGGGCCGGGTGGGCGACCCCGGGGAGGTGGGGGACCTCGTCGCCTTCCTGGCATCCGACCGCGCTGCGTTCGTCACGGGGTCATCGGTGATGATCGACGGGGGGGAGAGCCGTGTCGTCGGCTAGAGACCACGACCACCCGCCCTTCGGCTTCAGCACCCGCATGCGCGTGGACTTCGCCGATACCGATGCCGGTGGGATCCTCTACTACGGCCGGTTCAGCCACTACGTCGACCGCGCCGTCTTCGACTACCGCCGCGCCGCCGGGGTGCCCCTGCTCGGAGAGCCCGGGCACCTCTATGTGGTGCGCGCGATGGAGATGACGTACCACGCCCCCCTGAGGTTCGATGATGACCTCGAGGTCTTCGTGCGCACCTCGCGCATGGGGACGACGAGTCACTCGTTCGACGTCCGGATCGAGCGCATCGACGCGGACGGGGCACTGCACGTGGCTGATGCACGCGGCACCGTCGTCGGGGTGTCCTCGTACGACGACCCGCGTCCGACGCCCGTGCCGCCGGCCCTGCGGGCCGCGCTCGAGGGGTTCGAGTCCCGCACGCATTGAGCGGACGCGTCCTCGGCCAGGATGTCGCCGCCCTCGCGGCGGCGGGCATCGATGTCGCGGTCATGCGCGACATGGAGGGGTGGGCCCTGCGAGCGGCGGTGATTCCGGCCGGTGCGCCGGTCATCGATGCCCACGTGCATCTGGGCACCGACCGCGACGGTCACGCCCTGATGCCGTCGCAGCTCATCGCCGACATGGACGCAGCCGGCATCACCGCGGCCGTCGCGTTCCCCGCGGACGAGCCGGGCCCTCGCGGTGACTTCTCCGGCGCCAACCGTGCCGTGTCGCTGGCCGCTGCCGAGCACCCGGGACGCATCATCCCGTTCTGCCGGCTCGATCCGTCGCGTCCCTTCGACGCGGCGATGGACGCGGCCACGGAGGCGGGTGCCCGGGGGCTCAAGCTGCACCCGGTGGCCCAGCGGTTCCGGCCCGAGTCGGATGGCTGCATCGCGTGCGTGCGCGAGGCCACCGATCGTGGATGGCCGGTGCTGTTCCACGCGGGCTTCGGGGCACGGGCCCTGGCGCCGGCGTTCGCTGCGCTGCTGGACGCGGTGCCGGACGCCCGGATCATTCTCGCGCACGGTGGCCGGGGCGATCACCGCGCGCTCGCCGCGGTGACCGCCGGCCACCCGGGAACCCTGTTCGACACGTCGATCGCCGCGCTGCCCGATCTCGTCACCCTGCCGCCCGAGCGCATCGCGTTCGCATCGGATCGCCCCTACGGCGACCATGCCCAGGCCCTCCACCTCGTGGGCGCGGCCGCTCGTGTGGCGGGATGGGATGCGGCCGCCATGCGGGGCATCCTCGGAGGCAACATCCTCCGGTGGGTTGGCCCGGTGCGCGCATGACCCTTGCCGATCACCTGCGCGTGGTGGCGCTCACCGCGCAGGCGGAGATGGCCCTCGTGCGCCGCGACGAGGTGGCGGGGCCCCTCCTCGCCCAGGCCGCGCGTGCGGCCGTCGACACGCCGGCCGGCCCGGTGCTCGCGGCAGCGGCGAATGCCGTGCGCGCCCGGGGCGGGGACGAGGCCACCCGTCGCGCGGCACTGTCGCTCTGCCGGATCGGTCTGCAGGAGGCCCAGGCCGCGGCGCTCAGCGCTGCGCCATGAGCATGGAGAACCGGGCCCGGCTGGCCGAGGTCATGCGCGGCGATGAGCCCGACCTGGTGGAGGCCAACCTGCTGATCGCGGCGGAGGGGCGGCCGGGCGTCCACCCCACGCGCTGGCTCGACGAGGTCGATCGCCTGGCGACCCTCACCACCGGTGCCGACGCGCAGTCGGTGTTCGATGTCCTCCGCGACGAGGGCTATGCCGGGGATACGCGCACCTACGACGATCCCCGCAACTCGTTCCTCGACCAGGTGATGCGCCGCCGCGTCGGCCTGCCCATCGCGCTGTCGGCGCTGGCAATCGGCATCGGCCAGCGAATCGGGGCGGGCATTTCGGGAGTCGCGCTACCCGGTCACTACGTGGTGGTGGAGCTCACGGATGGGCGGGCCCGGTACGTCGATCCGTTCCATGGCTGGGTCACCCGGTCTGTCGGGGAACTCGCCGGCATCGTGGAGGACGCCGCGGGGATTCCCCTCGACCCGGGGCACCTCGTGCCGGCGCCGGCGCAGGTGACGGTCACCCGCATGCTGCTGAACCTCGAGGGCTCCTATCGCCGCCGCAACCGCCCGGACGACGTGCTGTGGTGCTGCGAACTGCTCGCGCTCATCAATTCCGACGATCCCGCCCCACGCGTGCGCGCAGCGGAAACCCTGGTGGAACTCGGACGTCCCGACGAGGCCGAGGCGCTCCTTGGGGCGCTCCTCACGACCACGCCGCCATCCCTTGCGCTGCGCGTGGCCGAGTCGGTGCTCGACGACATCCGCACGGCCCGCCTCAACTAGCGCCGGGCTGTGCCCCCGAAACGGCGAAGGGCGCCCGATGGGCGCCCTTCGCGGAACTGCCTATGCGGGGTGGTCTAGCCGCGCGCGGCCAGGAACTCCTGCACCATCTTCTCGCCGGCCTCGTGGCCCTGCTCGTAGTAGGCGCGGTTGATCTCCTTGAAGACCTCCCACTGGGCGGGGACGTCGTCCTCGGCCATGGTGGCGTCCACCGGGCAGGCCTCCACGCAGGCGTCACAGTCGATGCACTCCGACGGGTCGATGTAGAGCATCGTTGCCGTGCCCGCGTTGTCCTCGCCGGGGGCGGGGTGGATGCAGTCGACCGGGCACACGTCCGCGCAGGATGTGTCCTTGGTGCCGATGCAGGGCTCGGCGATGATGTAAGCCAACAGGGGCTCCTTGGGCGATTGCTTCGTGGACGCGGGCGCGTCCACCGAACGCCGGGAAGTCTACCGGGCCGGCACGGGGATGGTCGACGCCAGTGGCACCCCGACCGTGTCAGCCACCACACGGGCGATGTCCACGAGGGCGATGGCTGCGGGGCTGTCGGGCCGTGCCGCCACGACGGGCAGTCCGTCGTCGCCGGCGCGGGCCACATCCGACTCGAGGGGTATCTGTCCGATGAGCGGCACGCCGAGATCGGCCGCGAGTGCGCTTCCGCCCCCGCCCGAGAACACCTCGTAGCGCGCACCGGTGTCGGGTGCGACGAACCACGACATGTTCTCCACCACGCCGATCACGGGCAGATCCACGCGGTCGGCCATGGCGGCGGCCCGGCGGGCCACCCGCTGTGCGGTGAGCTGGGGCGTGGTGACCACCAGCACGTGGGCAGCAGGGAGCAGCTGGGCGAGGGACAGCGATACATCGCCCGTGCCCGGCGGAAGATCGACCAGCAGCACGTCCGGTGCATCCCAGAACACCTCGGTCACGAACGATGTGAGGGCCTTGTGCAGCATCGGGCCGCGCCAGATCACCGGGTTGTCGTCGGCGGTCATGAAGCCGATGGACATGAGGCGCACGCCATGGCTCTCGACCGGGATGATGAGGTCGTCGAGCATCACCGGATGCTGCGATGCGCCCATCATGCGGGGGATCGAGTACCCGTAGACGTCGGCATCGAGCAGCCCGACGGTGTGCCCCTGGGCGGCCATTGCCACAGCCAGATTGCACGTGACGCTCGACTTGCCCACGCCGCCCTTGCCGGATGCAACGAGGATCACCTTCGTGCGCGCGTCCGCCGTGAAGGGGCTGTCCTTGCGCGGGCCGCCGATGATCGACTCGCGCACGCCCGCACGCTCCTCGTCGGTCATGGTGTCAAGGCCCACCTGCACACCCTCCACGCCGGGGAGTACGGCAACGGCCTCGCTCACCCGGCGCTGTATCTCGGCCTTCAGTGGGCATCCCGCCACCGTGAGCTTGATGGTGACGGTGACGCGCGGACCCTCGACCTCGACCGAGCCCACCATGCCGAGGGCCACGATGCTGCGGTGCAGCTCGGGGTCGAGCACGCGGTCGAGCGCGGCGATGACCTCATCGCGGGTTGCCATTACATGAACATCCGTGCGTACGGCTCTGCCTGGGCCAGCGTGACGCCCCAGCGGTCGTGCCCGGGGTAGATGACGGTGTCACCGGGGAGCTCATCGAAGATCCGTGCGAGCGATCGCACCATGTCGTCGTGGTTGCTCCCGGGAAAGTCGGTGCGGCCGATGCCCATGGCGAAGATGAGGTCACCCACCAGCGCTTCGCCGGCCTCGGCGTTGTAGGCCACCTGCAGCCCGGGCGAGTGGCCCGGGGTGGCGATCATGCGGAACTTCATGTCGCCGCATGTGATGGTGTCGCCGTCCTCGAGGATGGCTGCGGGCGTGACGCCGGGCGTGGGCGGCGGGTTTCCGAAGAGCGCCGGGTTGAACGGCGCGGGTGCCGCGAGCCAGCCCTCGTCACCGCGCCCCACCCATACCGGGATGCCCTGGGAATCCCACACGTGGTTCTCCACGACGTGGTCCCAGTGACCATGGGTGTCGAGCACCGCGACGGGATCCACCGCGAGCGCGTTGATGGTTTCCGCCACCCACTGGCTGCTGCCGGCGGCGGGGTCGACGATGAGGGCGCTACCGCCCTCCTTGTCGGCCACCACGTACGTATTGGTGGCCACGGGTCCGAAGGTGCCTCCGCGAACGATCATGGGGCGGCACGTTAGCGCCGGGACGCCGGTACATTGCGGCCATGCGCATTGCCGTGGGATCCGACATGAGGCAACCCGTCACCGACGCCGTCATCGCGTGGCTCGGAGAGCAGGGCCACGAACTGCGGTTGCTGGGACCACTGCTGGAGGGTGACCGCACCGAGTGGGCGGAGGCCAGCGCCGCCACGGCCCGGGCGGTGACCGGTGGAGATGCGGAAGTGGCCGTGCTCTTCTGCTGGAGCGGTACCGGCGCCTGCATCGCCGCCAACAAGGTGCCCGGCGCCCGCGCGGCACTGTGCGGCGACGCCGAGACCGCGCGCCTTGCCCGCAAGTACAACCACGCGAACATCCTCGTGATGTCGATGCGGGCCACCTCTCCCGCGATCGCCGTGGAGACCACCGAGGCGTTCCTCGGCGCCCCGTGGGGCGAGGACGATTTCGACATCCGCAACGTCCGGGTGGTCGACGCCCTCGGGTAGTCGCAGGCCCGGCCTCAGTCGGTTGGGAGCATGACCCAGAGCTCGGGACGCCCGGCGTTGCAGTGCACCGCACGGCCCATGAAACCCAGGCAGCACCACGACATGGGGAGGGCCAGGCGCGCGACGTTCGCGGGACGTACCCCGGACCTGCTCGTGCCGAGCCGCTGGATGCGCCGCTCGGCGCCGGGAATGGGATGGAAGATGACCTCGACCGATCCGGGTCGCTCCGGCTCATCGTCCTGCAGCCGGTCGAGGTCGCGGATGACCGCGGCCACGTCGGCTGACGGGAATGCCGCGGCCGCCGCGGCGTCGGCGGCCATCACGGCGGGTCGGCTCAACGAGGGGAGGATGAGCAGGCCCGCGAACGACCACAGCGTGAACCATGCCCCTGTGGTGACCATGGCCGCCACGCCATCCGCTCCACCTCCGGGAAGTGCCAGCGACAGCGCGACGCCGCCGACCGTCCAGGCCAGGGCCAGGGCGATTCCCAGGGCGTAGGACGCGCCCGTCAGCGATCGCCGTCGCGCCACCTCGACGTCGAGCAGGTCGCCAAGTTCCCGCTGCCAGGCATCGGGGAGCACGACGCGCGCGCGGCCGGGGAGCCCCGTGATGCCGCCGGTGAAACCCACGTCGCTCGCCGCCATCGTGGCGACGGCACCCGGTCCGAGGCGGGGTGGGCCGAGGTGCGCGACGACCCGGGCGAGGGGCAGGCGCCCCACGCCGATGGCGAGCGCGACGATTGCCGCCACCCCGAGCGCGGCCCCGTCACCGGCGCCCCTGCCCGCCCAGATCATGAGTCCTGCTGCCCCGGCCAGGACGACGGCCTGCACCGCCACGCCGCGGAACCAGCCCAGGAGCCAGCGTGATGTGGTGGGCACTGGCCGACCGTGCCGGCCCGGCAGGACGAGCCCGCCGAGCAGGTCGAACGGCAGGCTCACGAGCACGTAGATGCCGATGACCGCGGCAAGCGCGCCGGCCTGGGCGCCGAATGCGGAGTCGGGGCCGGGGAGGAGGGACGCCCCGCCCGCCGCGAGGAACACCGCGGCGATCACGACCCACGTGCCGACCCCGGTGATGCCGATGAGAAGCCGAGCGCGTGCGTACGTCACGGGACCGAAAGTATCACCGGCGTGGCAGCAATCCGGTGGGAACCGCGCGCGCCGCGGGCCTACTGCGCGTCGTGCCTGCGCCGGGCCGCCTCGACCCCCGCCACGCGCTGCTCGTGCAGCACGGAGGCCTTCGCCCGGGCCATGTCGCCCGAGGCGTCGAGGCCGCGGAGCGACCCCTGCATCACCGGCATCACGTGACGGGCCAGCAGTTCGTACGAGCGGAGGGTGGCCTCGGGCCCCGCCCACTCGTGGCCCCACACGAGGAACGTGCCGAACCCGCCCGTGCGCTCCTGCAGCTCACGGAGGAACGCGATGAGGTCGTCGGGCGTGCCCACCACCCACGAACCCGCATCGATCATCTGGTCCACCGCCATCTCCGGCGGCCCGGGCACCGGGGCCGGGCGTCCCGTGAGGGCCTGCACGTAGTCGAACATCCAGCGCCCGCCCCCGGCGCGCACCTCCTCGATGGCCTGCGCGCGCGTTTCTGCGAGGTGAACGGGCACCACGATGCGCCAGTCGTCGCGTGACGCCGTGCGGCCTGCATCCGCAGCCGCCTGCGCGCAGATGGCCCACTGGGCGGCGAGGTCGGCGGATCCGAAGAACAGCGAGAGCGGGGCCGCGCCGATGCGCCCGGCGAGGGCCATGCCGAACGGGGACTCGAGGGAGGGGATGGCCAGCGGGGGGTGGGGGCGCTGGAAGGGGCGCAGCTGCAGCACGGCGTCGTGCATCTCCCACCCCTCGCCCCGGGCCGTGATGGGCTCGCTCGAGGTGAGGAGGCGCAGCAGCACGTCGAGCGCCGCCTCCATGCGGTCGCGGATCTCCGCGGCGGGAATGCCGAGCATCGCGGCGTCCGACAAGTGCCCACCGGGTCCGAGGCCCAGGTTCACGCGACCGCGCGTGAGGTGATCGAGCAGCACGATGCGGTCGGCCACCATGAGGGGGTGGTGATAGGTGAGGCTGATGGCACCGGTGCCAAGGCGGATATGCCGCGTGCGCTCGGCCGCCACAGCGAGGAAGATCTCCGGCGCGGCGATGTATTCCCAGCCGGTGGAGTGATGCTCGCCCACCCACACCTCGTCGTAGCCGAGGCGGTCCATCGCGACGATCAGGTCGAGGTCGCGCTCGAGCGCAAGGGTGGGGTTCTCCCGCGGATCATGGAACGGCGCGAGGAAGGCCCCGAAGCGCACGGTCAGCTCCCGAGAAGTCCCGTGATGGCCTCGAGGTCGACCGTGCGCGCGCCGGTGGGGGCGGTCACCTCGACGGGCGCGTTGAAGTCGGAAAGGCTCGCGCTCACATTGAGGTCGAGGGCCTTCACCTGGGGCGCGGCGTCGAGCGGATCCTTCGACACCACGTCGGCCGACGCCTTGCGGATGAGGAGGTCCTCTTGTCCAACCCAGACGTCCACGATTCCGGTCTCGAGGTCGCCACCCGCGCCTGTGGCGCCGGGGTCGACCGCGCCCGCGGCCCCGAGGCCACCGGCGAGTCCACCGACGTCCTCGGCGAGTGCTGCCTCATCGACCTGACCGCGGATGTGCACCACCGTGGCGCCGCCGATCTCCTCGGTTCCCACGATCTCGGGGTTCTCGATCCACCCGGAGATCGCCGGGGCGAGCCTCGTGGCATCGAGTGACTGCACGGTGCCTGCCGGCACGTCGAGCTTGATCGCCTGCCCGAGCACTGACGCGTAGAGGGCGTCGCCCACCTTGGTGATGTTGGCCTGGATGGGTCCCGGGCCGAGGTTGGCCGTGACGTCGAGCGTGAAGTCGCCCGGATCCGTGGCCGCCCCCTCACCGCTGATGTCAACCGGGTTCGCGAGCAGATCGCCGATGGCGCCACCGGCCTCCACCTTCGCGGTGGCCTTCACGTCGACGCCAAAGCGGTACGAGGTGAGCGCCGCGGTCTTCGTGGCGGCCTGGTCGAGGATCTGCTGGGCACTCATGCCCTGCGTCATGTCTGTGCCGCCGCCGCCGCACCCGGCGACGAGGGCCGTGGTGGCCACTGCGGCCGTGATCGCAAGGAGGGTTCGTCTCATGTCGTCGGTATACCATGCGCCCGTGACCGATGCGCTCGAGCTCGTGGCACTGGGCGCCGGCGCGGCGTTCGGTGGCCCCAGGGAAGCCCAGAGCGGTTACCTCGTGCGCGGCGGCGGATCCGCCGTGTGCATGGACATGGGATCGGGCGTGTTCAACCGACTGCTCGGCCACGTGGACCCGGTCGATCTGGATGGCGTGGTCATCAGCCACCGCCACCCCGATCACATCGCCGACATCCTCGCGGCCCGCGTGTACATGGCGCATGGTCCCGGCCTCGGCCACCCGCTCGACATCCACGGCCCCCCCGGCCTGCACGATGCCCTGGCGGGCGTCGCGGGCGGCGAGCCGTGGGCCGGCATACGCATGCACGACCTGGCGCCGGGCGGTGGCGACTTCACCATCGGTGCGCTTCGCATACGCCACGCCGAGGTGCCGCACCTGCCGCCCACACACGCCTTGCGGGTGGAGTACGGCGGTCGGTCGGTGACCTACGGGGCCGACTGCGCCCCGAACGACGCCCTGCCCGATCTCGCACGGGGAAGCGACGTGCTGCTCGCCGAGTGCACATTCGGCACCGGCGAGATCCCACACGGGGTTCCGCATCTGAACGCCCGGGCTGTGGGCGAGATCGCCCGCCGGGCAGGGGTGGGGCGCCTCATCCTCGTGCACGGGTACCCGGGGGTGGACCGCGACGCCGCCGTGGCCGAGGCCGCCGCCATCTTCGGCGGTCCCGTCGAGTGGGCCCGCGAGGGCGTGGTGGTCACTCCATGAGCCCCGAGCCGCGTCGGCCGCCGCGCTCGCCCTTCCGCCGGCCCGGCGGTCGGTCGATTGCGATCGCCATCATCCTGAGCCTGATCATCCCCGGTCTGGGGCACGTCTACATCGGCCGGTTCGCGCGCGCGCTCATCTGGTTCATCGGCGCCCTCGGCATCGGCATCATTCTCGACCAGCAGGCGGCGATCACACCGGGTTCGCTCATCGTGCTCACGGTGCTGGGCGTGCTCGCCGCCATCGACGCCCTCGTCATGCTCAAGTTCTTCCAGCCGAAGCAGGCCGGGTGAACACGGGTGACCTGCTGGCGGTGCTCGATGACCTTGCACCCATGCGCCTGGCCGAGCACTGGGACAATGTCGGCCTCATGGTGGGCCGCCGCGACCGTCCCGTGTCCCGCGTGCTGGTGGCCCTCGACCTGCGCGCCGCCGTGCTCGATGAGGCCGCGGCGATGGGCGCCGACCTCGTGCTCGTGCACCACCCGCCGATCTTCCCCGCGATGTCGGCGGTCACCGATGAACGCACCGCGGGTGCGCTGGTGCTGCGGGCTGCAGAGGAGCGCATCGGCGTGGTGGCCGCGCACACGAACCTCGATTCCGCGGCCGGTGGCCTCAACGACCTGATGGCGGGGGCGTTGGGAATGTCCACCACCAGTCCCTTGGTCCCCGACGCGGACGATCCGGCGGTGGGTCTTGGTCGCGTGGGTGACATCGCGCCGACCCTGCTCGGTGTGCTTGCGATGCGCGCGGTCGAGGCCTTCTCGCCGCGCCACGCGAACCTCGGGATGGCGGGTGACCCCGCAATGGCCGTGACACGGGTTGCGGTGTGCACGGGGTCGGGGCGGTCGCTCATCGACGCGGCCCGGGCGGCAGGTGCAGATGCCTACGTCACGGGAGACCTCACGTACCACGATGCCGACGCCGCCGAGGGCATGGGGCTGGTCAACGTGCCGCACGGGGCGGTCGAGCAGCACTGCATGCGTGCCTGGGCCCCGATGCTCGCCAGCGCACTTGGCCCCTGCGGAGTGGAGGTGGCCGTCACCTCGGTGGACACCGACCCGTGGCGGGAGGCCTGCTAGTCTCTGCGCCGCTTTGCGGATGTAGCTCAGTTGGCTAGAGCGTCTGCTTGCCATGCAGAAGGTCGAGGGTTCGAGTCCCTTCATCCGCTCCTCGCCGAGGCCCCGCCACCGCGGGGCCTCGCTGTTTCCGGGAGCCGGTCGCGGCGCATCCACGGCCACACGCCCCCAACCGTTGCTGATGGTGGCGATGCGCGCCCCGGTGCCCTAGCCTGCTGCTCCCCACCCGGCGACCTGGCGAAGTGGGAACGCATCGGTCTGCAAAACCGACATGAACCGGTTCGACTCCGGTGGTCGCCTCTCTAGTTCCCGGCCAGCAGCCAGCAGGCCACGGTCGCTGCCGCGGCCACGTTCAGCGAATCCACCCCGGGCGCCATGGGGATTGTCACCCGCTCATCCGCGGCGGCGAGCATCGAGCCGCTCAGGCCGTCCCCCTCCGACCCCAGGGCAAGCGCCACCCGCCGGTCCGTCCGCTTACCGAGGGCGTGGGGCAGGGGGATGGCCCCTGCATCGGGGGTAAGGGCCAGCAGGGCGAACCCACCGGCGCGTAGGTCGGCCACCGGGTCATCGGTGATGGCCCAGGGGTGAACCAGTGCGGCGCCCATCGATGTGCGCAGTGCCCGGCGCCCGAAGGGGTCGGCTGACCCCGGGCCGATGAGGGTGGCGTCCACGCCCAGGGCGGTGGCGCTGCGGATGATCGTCCCCACGTTGGAGGGGTTCATCACGCCCTCCAGCACCAGCACCCTGCGGGCAGCCGGCAGCACGTCGGCTGCCCCCGGATCGGCCGGCCGGTCGAAGGCACCCAGCATTTCGCGCATGGCACCGAACCCGGTGAGGCGCTGGATGTCGTCGGGGTCGAGGGTGAGCATCGGCACGGCGGGGGAGGGCAGGGGGCCGTTGTAGGCCGTGCTCACCAGCAGCGCGCGCAGGTGGTGTCCGGCGCTGATGCACCGCTCCACCACCCGTGCGCCCTCAGCCAGCAGCAGGCCTCCGCGGCCATCCGGCGGCGGCCGTCGCACCCGGCGCTCCTGGCCGCGCAGTCCTGCGAAGAGGTCCCTGACGGCGGCGTCATCCATGCCCCAACCCTACGGCCGGTGTCGGGCGATGGGGGAGTCGGTGGGGAAACCGCGATTTCCGCGTTTCTGGCCCGCGTTGGTGGATAATGGGAGGGCCATGTCGTCCCCCCGCCCGACCCCTCGGGCTGATCCACTGTCGAGGTTCGTGCACCGCATCGGCGCGGTGGCGGTGGCGCTGGTTCTCATGCTGGTCATCGGGGTGTCGCAGGCGGCGGCCGTGGTGCCCGCGGTGTCCCTCTTCGCGCCCGGCGTCGCCCGCACGGCAGGCACCAGCGCGTCGTTCAACCTCAGCTTCAACACGGCGGTCACGGGGTTGACGGCCGGCGACTTCACCGTCGGCGGAACGGCCACGGGATGGACCGTGTCGGGGGTGAGCGGATCCGGTTCCGCCTACACCGTCGCGCTCGATGGGGCGTCGGGGTCGGAGGGCACGGTTGTCGTCACCCTGGCAGCCAACTCCGTGGTGGATTCACTCAACACGCCGGGCCCCACGGCGTCGCGCGATGCATCAACCATGACCGTGGATCGCACGTCGCCCACCATCACATCGGTCACGAGCCCCTCGGGTGTGCAGAACACCACCACGCTTACCTTCATCGTCAGTTTCAACGAGGCCATGGGGTCCAGTGCCACCTCAACCGGCAATTTCACCGTCGGCGGCACCAGCCGCCAGAGCCTGGGGATGGGCGGGCCGTGGACTGTCACCAGCGTCACCGGCACGGGTGCCGGGCCGTACCAGGTCAGGCTGAGCGGGGGATCCACCCCGTCGTCCGGCACGGTCGACCTGACCCTGCGGGCCGGCACGGTGACCGACGTCGCGGGCAACGCCGCGCCTGCCACGGATCAGGTGTTTCCCACCGCCACCACCGAATACGAGATCACCAACACCGCGATCCCGGTGGTATCGGGCCAGGTGAAGGTGGGCTCGAGGCTCACCACCACCCAGGGCACCTGGACATTCGGGCCCACCTCCTGGGCGGTGGCCTACCGCTGGCAGGTATCCGATGACGGGTCGACCGGCTGGAGCGACATCCCCACCTCGGCCACCTCCTCCACCTACGTCATCCCCCAGGGATACCTGTGGAAGTACATCCGCCAGAAGACCACCGCATCGAACGCCTGGAACACCGGCGCAGGCGCGGTGATCGCCTACAGCGCCCCCACATCGCGCATCACCCCCGGTGATGTGCTCATCAGCCCCACGCACAACGGCGGATCGACCGGCTACATCCAGCCGTACTGGATCGCAGGGGAAGGGGCGCTTTCGCAAAACGCATCGGCCCTGCCGCCGAACGTCGGCACCGTCGCGGGCTCTGCGGTGAGCCCGGATGGACGCTTCGCCTACGTCTA
>JBIIQA010000149.1:0-3803 GCA_044342355.1 Miltoncostaeaceae bacterium
ACGTCGACGAAGCCGTCGGGGCCGAGCTCGGCCGTCTCGAGGCTGCTGGCGAGCAGGTCGCCCATCAGCTCGCTGGTGAAGAACTCCATCCCGCAGTCGGTGTGGTGGACCACGAACCACTCCTGGGTGCCCAGCAGCTTGTACGAGATGACCAGCGAACGGATGGCGTCGTCGCTCGCGCGGCCGCCGGCGTTGCGGATGACGTGGGCATCGCCTTCGCTCAGGCCGGCGTACCCCGCCGGGTCGAGGCGGGCGTCCATGCACGTGAGGATCGCGAAGCGGCGGGCGGGCGGCAGCGCGAGATCGCCCTTGTCGAAGGAGGCGGCGTAGGCCTCATTCGCGGCGATTACCTCGGGGCGTACGGACATTCAGATCTCCTCGATAAAAGACATAAACAATATGGTCTTTATTGAGATTAGACGATCAGGGCCGCCGGTGCGATGGCGGAACCCTCATCGGGGTCAGCCCACCCCGATGAGGGGGGCTGACATGCGGCGGCCGGTGGTAGACACCACGGCATGAAGATCAGGAGCGCAATCGTATGGGCACTGCTCGTGGCACTGCTCGCCGCCGCGGCCACAGGGCTGGTGCTCCTGTTCATCGGCGGGCAGGAAGACGTTCTGAAGGTGCTCCTCTCGGTGCTCGTGTTCGCCGCCGCGATGGTGCTGGCGCTACCCGCACACCTGCACCCCCTGCCCTGGCTGCAGATGGCCACCGGGGCACTCGCCATCATCGACGCAGCGCTCATGTGGAGCATCATCTGGATGACCGGGGATTCCGACGTCGGCGTTCCCCTGGGCCGGACAGCCGGCATGATCACCGCGCTGCTCGTGGTGCTCGGCGTTGCCCTTGTGGTGCTCGCCATGGTGCGCGGCCCCCATCTGCGTCCGGCGCGCGTGGCCGCGTGGGTGAGCCACATCACCGGCATCGCCCTGCTTGCCATGGTGTGGGCGGCCATCCTCACCGACGGCGAGGCCCTGCCCCCGGCCCGCATCGTGGGGGGCATCGCCATCATCTACGTCACGTCGTCACTCGTGGCCATGCTCGTCGCCCTCATGCGCCGCTACACGCTGGTGCCGAGGGAACCCGGAGCGGGGTAAGGACCGCGTCAGCAAGCGGTCCCATCTCCCGGAGACGCCGGCGTCACCGGGCGGCTAATGGCGGGCTAGTGCGTGTGCGCTCCCGGTGCGCTCACGTGGTCGGCCGGCAACCGGACGGCAAGGTACGCGGCGACCGCCGTGGTCAGCGGCGCCGCCAGAACGAGCCCGATCGATCCGACGAGCGTGGCCACCACCTCGGCCGCGACGGCCTCCGATGTGACGGCCGTGGTGAACGACGCGTCCGCCAGCCCGAACACGAGCAGCACCGGCAGTGCCGCGCCGGCGTATGCCAGCACCAGCGTGTTCACCGTGGCCGCCACGTGGTCGTGCCCCACGGCCATCGCGCGGCGGAATAGATCCCGGGAGCCAAGGCGCGGATTCGCGGCGCGCAGTGCCATGACGGTTGACGCCTGGCTCACGGTCAGGTCGTCGAGCACGCCCAGCGTGGCAATCACCACCCCTGCGATCAGCAGATCGCGCAACGAGAGGTCCGTCGCGAACGCGCGGAGATAGGTGGCCTCCTCCGAGGCGAATCCGGTGAGGTGGGTGAAGCCCGCGAACAGGCTGACCAAGGTGAGGGTGACCAGAAGGGCCACCGTCGTACCGATGATTGCCGCGATGGACCGGGGCGACACCCCGTGGGCGATGGGAATCGTCACGAGCATCACCGCCAGGGCCCCTACCAGCGCCACCGCCACGGGTGGCTGGCCGCTGAGGATGGCCGGAATCATGAACCCGATGACAATGAGGAGGCTGATGGCGAGGCCGACGAGCGCGCGCAACCCCTTCCAACGCGCCGCCACGATCACCAGCAGCGCGAATGCGACCGCCAGCACCAGGAGGGCGGATCCCCGCTCGAAGTCGTTGAACGCATACTGATCTGCCTGCACGCCGCCGATACCCCCCGGCGGCAGCGCCTGCGATCGCACCACCCGTACGGAGTCACCGACGTCAACGGGAATGCTCGCGACATCGAAGCCCTGCAGCGATCCGGCCTCGGGGCCCTCGCTCACGCGCACGGTCACGCGCCGGCAGTCGCCGCCGTCGATGCCGGGCGCGGCCGCACACGGCCGCGTCTCGACAGCGACCACCTCCGCGCCAAGCGTCTCCCCCATGCCGCCGCTGCTCGGGGCCGTCCCCTGCGGCCAGAGAGCGGCGATCCCGATGACCACCGCGATGGCAAGCACCACCACGAAAGCGAGCATGGCCTGGGCTCCGGGCCTCCCGCGGTACATGCCAAGTGCGCTCTTCAGCCTGCCCGGTTCCATGGCGGCCACGGTACCGACCGATCCGGTCGGCGCTGCGCCCCGTGCATCACACAGCCCGGCGCTGCCACAATGGCCGCGAGGGCGCGTAGCTCAGATGGTTAGAGCAGGGGACTCATAATCCCTGGGTCGCAGGTTCGAGTCCTGCCGCGCCCACTTGGTAGAGGCGACACGTTGCGCGCGCCTTCCGCTCATCGCCCGCACATAGCGTCGGTACATGCCGATGAAGGTCCAGCAGGTCCGGACGGCCCTGATGCTTGCCGGGTGGACGCGGGTGAGCCAACGTGGGTCGCACGAGAAGTGGCGAAGCCCCGATGGACATCGTCAGGTCGTGCTCGCGGGAAAAGACTCTTCTACGATCAAGGCCGGGACGCTCGCGTCGCTTCGGCGCTCTACCGGATTGGATTACCTGCGATGAGGAAGTACCTGGTGATCTACGAGCCCAATGACGAGGGTGCGTGGTGCGCGTACACGCCAGATATCGATGGCGTCGTCGCCGTGATGGAGACCCGCGAGGAGGCCGAAGAAGCCATGCGGGTGGGTATCGCCATGTTCCTCGACGACCTCCGCGAGCGGGGTGAGCCCCTCCCCGAACCTCGCAACGTAGCCGGCTACGTCGCCGCGTAGCGCTGCGCCACGGCACCGGTGGATGACCCGCTGGTAAGCAGGTGCCCTACACCAGGCCTTGGGCCATCATGGCGTCGGCCACCGCGATGAAGCCCGCGATGTTGGCGCCTGTCGCGTAGTCACCGGGCTTCGCGAACTCCTCCGCCGTGGCGGCGCAGCGATCGTGGATGCCCACCATGATCTCCGTCAGGCGGTCCTCGGTGTATTCGAAGGTCCAGGAGTCGCGGGAGGCGTTCTGCTGCATCTCGAGCGCTGATGTCGCCACGCCACCGGCGTTGGCGGCCTTACCGGGCGCGAACAGGATGTCGGCCTCGCGGAACACCGCGACGGCATCGGGGGTGCACGGCATGTTCGCGCCCTCGGCCACGGCGATGCAGCCATTCGCGGCCAGTGAGCGGGCGTCCCTGCCGTCGAGTTCGTTCTGCGTGGCGCACGGCAGGGCCACCTCGCAGGGCACCTCCCACACCGAGCCCGTCGGCACGAACCGCGCCCCCGGGCGCCGCTCGGCGTAATCACTCACGCGCCCACGCTCGACCTCCTTCACCTGCTTCAGCAGCTCGATGTCGAGGCCGGCCTCCTCCCGCACGTACCCGCCAGAGTCGGGGAAAGGCCTGGCCGGGAGCCCTCGCGGTGCGTGCCGCGGGGCTCCCGGCGCTGCATCGCCGCTAGGGGATGTTGGCGCAGTCCGCGGCGGACGGCGCGTTGGCCAGGCACTCCTTCTTGGCCTCCGAGAGCCCGGCGCTCTCCTCGGCGCGGCCAACGGCCTCGCCCTCGGCCTGGCCCTCATTCTGGTTGTCGTCCGGGTTCTGCT
>JBIIQA010000026.1:0-14155 GCA_044342355.1 Miltoncostaeaceae bacterium
GATCCCTCCCTGCTCACCCCCACTCGGCTCTACCCCGAGGACATCCACGCCCTCAGGGCATCGGGCGTCGAGATGCACGCCGCCGCCCACATCACTGGCGGTGGTCTTCCCGAGAATCTTCCGCGCGCGTTCCCGGAGGGCCTGCGCCCCGTTCTGCGCAAGGACTCATGGCCGCAGTCACCCGCCATCGCCCATGTTCTGGCCGCGGGCACTGTGAACGATGACTCCGCGTGGGAGACCTTCAACATGGGCCTCGGCATGTGCCTGGTCATGCCGCAGGCCGCCGCCGACCGCGCACTGGGAATGGTGAAGGGTTCGCACATCGTGGGCCGCGTGGAGCCCGGCCCCGCCGGACTGGCCTGGGAGGTCTGATGTTCCGCATCGCCGTGATGGTGTCGGGAAATGGTTCGAACCTTCAGGCACTCATCGACAACGTGCATCGCAACTCACGAGTGGATGCACAGATCGTGCTGGTGATCTGCTCGAAGGAGGATGCACCGGCACGTGAGCGCGCGCGCGAGGCGGGAATCCGCGCGGAGGTCGTGCCGCTGGAGTCCTACGACGGCGACCGCAGTCGCCGCGATGGCGAGGTGGTTCGCCTGCTCCGGCTTGTGGCCCCCGATCTCGTGGTCATGGCGGGCTGGATGAGCATCGTGACACCGGTCCTCCTCGATGCCTTCCCCGACCGGGTCATCAATCTGCACCCGTCCTTGCTGCCGTCATTTCCCGGGCTCGATGCAATCGGTCAGGCCCTCGACTGGGGTGTGCAGATGACGGGCGTGACCGTGCACATCGCCGAGGAGGCCGTCGATGGCGGGCCGCCGATCCTGCAGGAGCCGGTGCCCGTGCTCCCGGGAGACACGCCCGATTCGCTGGCGGAACGCATGCACGGGGTCGAACACCGCCTGCTCACGCGCTGCGTGACGCTCTACGCACAGGGCAAGGTGCACAGGGATCCGGCGCGCCCGCGCCGGATGATCATCGACGGTGGAGGTTCATAGGTGTCCGCACGACGCGCGCTCCTTTCCGTGTCCGACAAGACGGGTCTGGTCGACCTGGCGCGTGGACTCGCGGATGCCGGGGTACATCTCATCTCCACCGGCGGTACCGCCAGGGCGCTGCGTGACGCCGGTCTCGAGGTCACTGATGTGAGCGAGGTGACGGGCCACCCCGAGATCATGGGTGGCCGCGTGAAGACGCTGCACCCCAAGGTGCACGGGGGCATCCTGGCCCGCAAGGACCACGATGGCGACGTGGCCGACATGGCCGCCAACGGCATCGAGGCCATCGACATGGTGGTGGTGAACCTCTATCCCTTCGAGCAGGCCGCGGCGAAGGACGGCCTGGGCCGCGCCGACGTGGTGGAGGAGATCGACATCGGAGGGCCGGCCATGGTGCGCGCGTCGGCCAAGAACCATGACCGCGTGGCGATCGTGACCGACCCGTCGCAGTACGGGGGCGTGCTGGACGAGATCGCCGCGAGCGGATGGGTGAGCGACGCCACCCGGCGCGCGCTTGCCGCCGCGGCCTTCCGCAAGACCGCCGCATACGACACGGCCATCGCCGCCTGGATGGCATCGCAGGGCGATGGGCCCGAGGACTTCCCCGACCGCTTCACCGTGGGCTTCCGCAAGGAACTCGAGTGCAGCTACGGCGAGAACCCGCACCAGCGCGGCGCCTACTACTCCGAGATCGGTGCACCCCAGCACCTGCTGGGCGGCGTCGCCGTGCGCCACGGAAAGCCGCTGTCGTACAACAACCTGCTCGACGTCGATGCCGCGCGCGGCCTCGTGGCCGAGTTCACCGACCCGGCCGTGGTGATCATCAAGCACAACAACCCCTGCGGAGTGTCGCTCGGTGACGACCTGGCCAGCGCATACCTGCGCGCCAAGGCGTGTGATCCGGTGTCGGCGTTCGGCGGCGTGTACGCCGTCAACCGCACGGTCGACCTGGCTCTGGCTGAGCACCTTGCCGAGATGTTCGTGGAGGTGCTGTGGGCGCCGGGCTACGACGACGACGCCTTCGAGGTGCTGACGCGCAAGCCCAACGTGCGCCTGCTCGAGACCGGCGAGGAGACACGACCCGGCAACCCGGGTGAGCCGGTGTACCGGCGCGTGCTCGGGGGCATTCTTGTGCAGGATGCCGACGACGTGGTGGAGGGCCGCGACACCATGCAGGTCGTCACCACGCGCCAGCCCACCGACCGGGAGTGGACCGACCTCGTGTTCGCGTGGAAGGTGTCGAAGCACGTGAAGAGCAACGCCATCGTGTTCGCGAGGGACGGCGCGACGGTCGGCATCGGTGCCGGCCAGATGAGCCGCGTCGACAGCGTGCGCATCGCCACCTCGAAGGCCAACGAGAACGGTCTGCCCATCGAGGGCAGCGCCATGGCCAGCGACGCCTTCTTCCCCTTCCCCGATGCCCCGGTGATGGGCATCGAGGCCGGTGCCACGTCAATCGCGCACCCCGGCGGGTCGATCCGTGATGACGACGTCATCGCGGCCGTCGAGGCTGTGGGCGCCGCAATGGTCACGACCGGGCACCGGCACTTCCGGCACTAGCCGCAGGGGTCGTCCATCGGTGGGTGTAGCGGTGACCGCGGCATGACGGGCGGCGCCGCGTGCCAGGTCGCGCACCGGGCCCGGTGACGGTCACCGCTCCCCCTGGTGACAGGCACCGCGGGGTCTAGCCTCCTGCGGGATGCGGCTCCGCCACCATGTCCTCGCGCTTGTCCTCGCCGTCCCCTGTGCGCTCGGGGGCATTCTCATAGCTCCGGGGGTGGCCCTCGCCGACATCCCGGCGGGTGTGCCCGACCCCCTCTCGCCGGAGCCCCTGCAGCGCGCCGCGCTCATCGCCATGCCCGGCGTCTGGCAGGTGCAGACGACCGCGCGCATGACGGGGCTTCGCACGAAGGACGGCACCATCATCACCCTGCCGCCCCGGGCGCGCACCGTACGCCGCGAGGGCACCGCCTTCGCCGTGACGCCCGATGGCTACCTGGTGACGGCCACCCACGTGGTGCAGCCCCGTGCCGACGATCTGGCGGAGTCGGCGTACCTGCAGTTCCTTGCACTCTCCGGCCGTGCCCACGACGCGACGGTCGTGGCCAAGTGGGTGAAGGACAACGGTGCGGTGCCCTCCGGCCTCACGCCCATCGAGACCGTGGTGCGCCCGGTTGCCGCAGGCGCCGCCGCAAAGGTGAACCGCGCCGTGGCACCAGAGATCGTCGAAACCGACAACCTCCGTGACATCGCGGTGCTGCGCGTGCCCAACCTCTCCGACGCGCCGGCGCTCGGCCTTGACCGCGGTGTGGACTCGGGAACGCCCATCGCCACGCTGGGATTTGGCAGTGCCGACCCCTTCGCCGAGAAGCCCCGTGGCGCCCTCATCCCGGCGGTGCGCACCGGCGTGATCAGCCGCACGGGGCCCATGGACAACGAGCCCCTGCGCATCCTGTCCTTCATCACGAATGAGGTGGAGCGCGGCGACTCAGGTGGTCCGGCCATCGACGCGAACGGTCGCGTGCGGGGCGTGGTGCTCATCAAGCGCAGGGCCGGTGGCGGGGCGATGGCCCCCACCGACCAGTTGCTGCGGGTGCTCGACCGCGCGAACGTGCGCGGATGGGAAGGGCGCACCCAGGGCCTGTACCGGGAGGCACTCGCCCGTGCGGCGCGCTTCGACCTTGCGGGAGCGCGCACCGACCTGCGCCGCACGCTCGTCAGCTACCCGGCCCACGGCCTCGCGGCCTACGAGATCACGCGGATGGGTGAGCTGCAGAAGGCGCGTCTCGCGCTCGCCGGGGAGCCGTGGTACCGCGGTGGCCTCTGGGCCGCCGGCCTCAGCGCACTGGTGATCGCGGGGGTGCTCTCGGTGCTCCTGTGGAAAGCGGTCAACCGCAATCCGGGCGTGCTCGGCCCCCGTGACCGCAAGGCGCCCTTCGATCAGGACCCCCCGGAGGACGACGCCTAGCCCTCGGCTCGTCCCCCGAGGTGCGCGGCGAAGAACTCCTCCATTGCGCGATAGGCACGCATGCGGTTTGTGGGCTTCGCGAATCCATGGCCCTCATCGTCGGCCACGATGTACTCCACATCGACTCCACGTTCCCGCAGCGCCTCGACGATCTGATCGCTCTCGTGCTTGGTCACCCGGGGGTCGTTGGCGCCCTGAATCACCATGAGCGGCGTGGTGATCGAGTCGACGCGCGAGAGCGGCGAGCGGGCCCACATGTCCTCGCGCTCCTCCTCCACCTCGGGGTCGCCCACGAAGCGGTACCACGTGCTCTTGAGGAACGGCCGCCAGTAGTCGGGGAACGAGCGTATGAGCGTGACCAGGTTGGACGGGCCCACGAACGAGACGGCAGCCCGGAAGCGGTCGGGCGTGAAGGTGACCCCCACCAGCGTGGCGTAGCCGCCGTAGGAGCCGCCGTAGATGCCGATCCCCTCCGGGTCGGCGATTCCCTCGCCCACGGCCCAGTCGACCGCGTCGATCAGGTCGTCGTGCATCTTGCCCGCGAACTCGCGCTCGGCCGCGTGCATGAAGTGCTTACCGAAGCCCGTGGAGCCGCGGTAGTTCACCTGCAGCACGGCGTACCCGCGATTGGCCAGGAACTGCGCCACGCCGTCATACCCCCAGGCGTCACGGCTCCACGGCCCGCCGTGCACGTAGAGCACCATCGGCAGGTCCTTCTCCTCCGCCCCGCGCGGCACGGTGAGGTAGCAGTACATGGTGAGCCCATCACGGGTGGTGATCTGCACGGGCCGCATGGGGGCGAGCTCGTCGGGTGACAGCCACGGGCGGGGCCGGAACAGGAACTCGTGCTCACCGGTGTCGCGGTTGAAGAGATACGTGGCACCGGGGTCCACATCGCTGTCGAGGGCCACCACCCACATGGTCTCGTCGGCGTCGCTGCCCATGATGCGCGGGTCGCCGTCGGCGATCTGCTTCAGCTTCTCGAAGTCGCGGGCGAAGCGCTCGTCGAACGCGTGCACCACCAGGCGGTCCCGCAGGTAGGCGGCACCCAGCAGGGTGCGGTCCTTGTCGCTCACGATCGGCATTCCGAGGTCGGCCACTTCGTCCTCGTCAAGCACGGTCTGGGTACCGGTGGCCACGTCGATCGCCACCAGGCGCGAGCGGTCGTTGTCCTTCGCGCTGCCCACCCACAGCACGACGCCATCGGCGTCGAAGCCGTAGGGCTGCCCGCCGTCCTCGTTGTCGAACTCGGCCAGCACCCGGAAGTCGTCGTCTTCGGAGTCGCGCACCAGCAGCTGGTAGTCACCACCGGGGGTCTGCGCATAGGCACCCCGCACCGCGCCATGGCGGTCGGCCACCCACCCGATGATGTTGCCGGGGTTCTCAGCCACCGGGGTGAGGTCGCCCGTGGCGAGGTCGAGCCGCTCGACGTCGAAGACAGAGCCGTCGCGGCGGTTGGTGCTCACGATGATCTGCCCTGGGGTGGCGCGTGGCACCGACACGATGCTGGCCCGCACGCCGTCGAACGGCGTGAGGTCTCGGGCGGTGCCGTCACCGGGAACGTCCACCATCATCACGTGGTGGTTCTCGTCGCCCCCCTGGTCCTTCGAGTACAGGATGTGCTTCGAGTCGCGGGTCCACGAGTAGCCCATCACCCCACGGTCGGTGTCGCGAGTGACCGGCACGGCCTCACCGCCCCCGATCGGGCGCACCCACACGTTGAGCAGGCCGTCGAGCGGCGCGAGCCAGGAGAGCATTGTGCCGTCGGGCGACGGCTTGGCGAGGGCGCGCTCGGGGTTGTCGAAGAACTGCTCGAGCGGGATGAGTCGGGGCTGTGTCATGACGTGAACATTGGCACCTGCTCGCGCGTGTTTCGGCGCGATCGGCGTGCCCCGCGGCACGCGGGCGCTCATACCGTCGGACGCGTGCCCCCGACCTATCGCGACGTGCGCCGTGCCCTGCGGGAAGCCGGCTGGTAACCCGCACGACAGCGGGGATCCCACGAGGTCTGGCTCAGCCCCGATGGGGCATCCCACGTCATCGTGGCAGGCAAGGACTCCGCTACTGTGAAGCGTGGGATGTTGGCGGCGATTCGGCGCCAGACGGGACTGGAGGACCTGCGATGAGGCAGTACGTCGTCATCTACGAGCAGGGCGAGGATGGCACGTGGGGCGCCTACTGCCCGGACCTCCCCGTGTTCGCCGGCGCTGATACCCGCGAGGAGACCGCGACCTTGATGCGCGAAGCCCTCACCTCGTACGTCGAGTTCCTCCGGGAGGAGGGCCGAGATGTCCCCGAGCCAATGCACCGAATCGAGTACATCGCCGTCTAGGCCCTGGGCCGCGGCTTCGCGAGATGGAGCTGGGTGCGCGCACCACCGTGCTCATCATCAGCACGGTGGCAGGCCTGGCAACCGTGGCGGTTTCCTGGGCGCTGCTGATGAACGCCGCCGGCAGCGAGCACCCCTGGCGCGTGCCCGTTGCGCTGATCATCGCTGGGCCCGTGTTGGTACTGGCGCTCGCCGCGGAGCAGGGTTTCCGTCAGCAGGTGGAGAGCGCCAACGCCGAGCTGGTGGCCACGAACGCGCGCCTGCAGTACGGAGCGGCGGTAGCCGGGGCTGCTGCGTGGCACGAGGAGCGCCGGCTGTCGCGGGCCCTGCACGGGCCCGTGCAGACCGCCGTGCGCGTGGCGGCCATGCGCATCGAGCAGGGCGACCTCGCAGGGGCAGAGCACATTCTGTTGGACGCCCTCGGGAGTCTTGAGCCCGACCAGCACCAAACCGGAGTGCGCGACACACTCGTGGGTGTCGCCCGGGCATGGGATGGCCTGTGCGCAGTGGAGGTCGACCTGCCCGATGGCCTGGCGGCGCGCATTGACGACAACCCGCCGCTGGCGGCGTCGGTGGTGGACATCTGCACGGACGCCTGCTCGAACGCCGTGCGTCACGGGGGAGCAACGCGCGTGGCCATGCGGGCCCTGCCCATGGGCGACACGCTCGAGCTGGTGGTGTCCGACGACGGCGCCCCCGATACCGCCGCCGGGCTGCCCGGCCTGAGTTCGGCGATGCTCGACGACGTCAGCATCACCTGGCTGCGCCGCCGCGAGGACGGGCGCACCGTGCTCCGGGCCACGCTGCCCCTGGGCGGTCGGCGCGCAACGGCTGCCTGATCACCGCCCCTTGCTAGCGTCGCGCCCGTGGACGAAAGGCCGCTTGTCATCGCGCTCTGCCCCGACCTCATGATGCGCTCCCGCATCGAGAGCGGGCTCGACATCGCCGGCTACCGACTGCGCGTGGTGGGCGGGCCCACCCGGCTGGCCGAGGCCCTGGCCGAGGAGTCTCCCGCCTGCCTGATGATCGACCTCGAGGCCGGCGACGACGCCATCGCGCTGATCGAGGGGCTGCGGGCCGACCCCGCAACGGCGGGGATCCCGCTGGCGGCATTTGCGGGGCACACGAACGTCGACCTGCTCGACCGGGCGAGGGTGGCCGGTGCCGACCCCGTTGTGGCACGGGGCCAGGCCGCAACCAGCACGGGCAGGGTTGTGGAGGCCGCGATCGCAGCGCGCGGTGCGTAAACCGGAGCGGTCGGCCCCGGCGGGCGGGCGTCCCCCATTCGGCCCGACGCGATACCCTGACGCCTCGTGAAGAACGCCGGTCTCTACCTACCTGCCCTGCGCGACGGCGTCGTCGTCTTCGACGGCGGCCTCGGCACCCAGATCCAGGCACGCGACCTCACCGCCGATGACTACGGCGGCGGTGCGCTCGAGGGTGCCGTGGACTACCTGTCGATCACGCGACCCGATGTGCTCGAGGAGATCCACCGCTCCTACCTGGACGCCGGCTCGCAGGCGGTGGAGACCAACTCGTTCCAGGCCACCGCGATGCGCCTTGCCGAATGGCAGCGCCCCGACGGCGGCAACCTCGCCGAGTTCGTCACCGACATCAACGTGGCCGCGGCGTCGATCGCCCGGCGCGCATGCGACGACTACGAGGCCGCCGACGGCATCCCGCGATTTGTCATCGGGTCGATCGGGCCCACGGGAATGCTCCCGGGCACGGATGACCCGAAGCTGTCGGGCATTACCTTCGACGAGCTGGCCAACCAGATCCGCACCCAGGCCAAGGGGCTGATGCAGGGCGGCTCCGACGTGCTGCTCATCGAGACCCAGCAGGACATCCTCGAGACCCGCGCGGCCATCCATGGCATCCGACTGGCATTCGAGGACATGGGCACCTCGGTGCCCATCCAGGCCCAGGTGGCGCTGGACCAGACCGGCCGCATGCTGCTGGGCACCGACGTGGGTGCGGTGGTCACCATCCTCGAGGGCATGGGCGTGGATGTCATCGGCACCAACTGCTCCGTGGGCCCGGAGCACCTGCGCGAGCCGGTGTCGTACATGTGCTCGCATTCCACCAAGCCCATTTCGGTGGTGCCGAACGCCGGCCTGCCGCGCAACGTGGGTGGAGTGGCGCACTACGACCTGGGCCCCGACGAGATGGCCCGGCAGATCGCCGCCATGGTGCGCGACTTCGGCCCCAACGTGGTGGGCGGGTGCTGCGGCAGTACGCCCGATCACATCCGCGCCATCGTCGCGGCGCTGAAGGATGTGACGCCGCACAAGCACCCCGCGGTGGCCAATACGCCGCGGGTTGCAAGCGCCATGCGCACGGTTGACCTGGGCCAGGAGCCCCGCCCCACCATCGTGGGCGAGCGCGTCAACACGCAGGGCAGCCGCAAGATCAAGGAGATGATCCTCGCGGACGACTACGACGGTGCGCTCGCCGTCGCCCGTGAGCAGGTGGAGTTCGGGGCGCATGTACTCGACGTGTGCGTGGCGCTCACCGAGCGCGTGGACGAGCCCGAGCAGCTCAGCATCCTCACCAAGAAGCTCGCCATGGGTGTCGAGGCGCCGCTCATGATCGACAGCACCGAGGCCGATGCGGTCGAGGCCGCCCTCGCCGCCTACCCCGGCCGGGCGATCGTCAACTCCATCAACATGGAGAACGGGCGCGTCAAGATCGACCAGGTCGTTCCCATCGTGAAGAAGCACGGCGCCGCCGTGGTGGCGCTCACGATCGACGATGAGATCGGCATGGCCAAGACGGGCGAGGAGAAGCTGCGCATCGCCCGCAAGATCCACGACATCGTGGTGGACGAGTACGGGCTCGACCCGGGTGCGCTCATCTTCGACGCACTCACCTTCACGCTGGCCACCGGCGAGGAGGAGTACCGGTTCTCAGGTGCCGCCACCATCGAGGGCATCCGGCTCATCAAGGAGAACCTGCCGGGCGTATTCACCAGCCTCGGCGTCTCCAACGTGTCGTTCGGTCTGGCCCCGGCTGCGCGGGCCACGCTCAACAGCGTGTTCCTGTCCCGCGCCGTGGAGGCCGGCCTCGACCTGGCGATGATCAACCCCACGCATATCCGGCCGATGGGCGAGATTCCCGCCGACGAGGTGGAGCTGGCCGACGACCTCATCTTCGGTCGCCGCGACGACGCCCTGCCCCGCCTTATCGAGAAGTACGAGGGCGTGGAGGCCAAGGAGGCGCCCGACCCCACCGCGCGCTTCGCCGAGATGCCACCCGACGAGGTCATCTTCGAGCGCATCCTGCACCGGGTGCCTGAGGGCGTGGAGGCCGATGTGGACTCCGCGCTCGACCAGCGTGGCTCCCGCGCCAACGATGAGGCCATCGAGGTGCTCAACGAGGTTCTGCTGCCCGCCATGAAGGAGGTGGGCGACCGCTTCGGACGCGGCGAGCTCATCCTTCCCTACGTGCTGCAGAGCGCGGAGGTCATGAAGAAGAGCGTGGCCCACATCGAGCAGTACCTCGACCAGGTCGAGGGGTACACCAAGGGCACCGTCATCATGGCCACGGTGTACGGCGATGTGCACGACATCGGCAAGAACCTCGTGGGCACCATCCTCAAGAACAACGGCTACACGGTGCATGACCTCGGCCGCCAGGTGCCGGTGACGGCCATCATCGATGCGGCCGTCGAGCACAACGCCGACGTCATCGGTGTATCGGCGCTCTTGGTGAGCACCAGCAAGCAGATGCCGCTGCTGGTGCAGGAACTCGCCGCCCGCGGCATGGACTACCCCGTGCTCATCGGCGGCGCGGCGATCAACCGCCAGTTCGGGCGCCGCACCCTCTTCCTCGAGGACGGCGAGCCGTACGCCGGCGGGGTCTTCTACTGCAAGGACGCCTTCGACGGCCTTGCCGCCGTGGACCGCCTCCAGAGCCCGGACGACCGCCCCGTGTTCCGGCAGGAGCAGCTCGACGAGGCACGGGAGAGCGCCGCGAAGGTCACCGAGGCGAAGGCGCGGCCGCGGCCGGCGGCGGAGCCCGTGCAGCTTGATGAGGCGCCCGTGCCCGAGCCGCCGTTCTGGGGTCCCGTGCGCGTGACCGAGTTCGACATCGACGAGATGTTCGCCCGCATGGACGAGAAGTCGCTGTACAAGATGTCGTGGGGCGGCCGGGGCATCGACGACGTCGAGTTCCAGCGCCTCGTCACCGAGGAATTCCTTCCGCGCCGTCGCGAGATGGAGAAGCAGGCCATCGCCGACGGCTGGATCGTGCCGCGCGCCACCTACGGCTATTTCCCGGCCAACCGCGACGGGGACGACGTGGTGATCTTCGACCCCGTGACCGGCGCGGAGACTGCCCGCTTCGACTTCCCCCGCCAGGACGAGGGCCGCCTGCTCTGCCTTGCCGACTACCTGCGCCCCCTCGAATCGGGGGTGCGCGATGTCATCGCCCTGCAGGCCGTCACCGTGGGGCAGGAGGCCACCGAGTATCTCGACCGGCTGCAGGCCGCGGAGGAATACACCGAGGCCTACTTCGCCCACGGCCTCGCCGTCGAGGCAGCCGAGGGAATGGCCGATCTGGTGCACGCGCGCATCAAGCGCGACCTCGGGCTGGGCACCGACCAGGGGCGCCGCTACTCATGGGGCTACCCCGCATGCCCTGACGTGGAGCAGCACGTCGACGTGCTGCGCCTGCTCGCGCCGTACCCCGAGGAGATGGGCATGGCCCTCACGAGCGCGTGCCAGCTCACGCCCGAGCAGAGCACCGCGGCAATCATCATGCATCACCCGCAGGCCACGTACTTCTCGGCACGCCGCCGCAACCGCCTGCCGGAGAGCGCCTCCTAGTCGGGATCGCTCTGCTGCTTGGCGAGCCACATCCTCGCCATGCGGGCACCATCGACCATCGCCGCCAGTTTGGCTTCGGCGATCGCCTCGGGCACATTCGTGAGGTCGGGCGCCGCCACCCAGATGCGTGATGCCATGCCTCCACGGGCGGCCGACAGCACCTCGCGGGCCACATCGTTGGCATTCTCGGCCGGGGCATCGGCGCGCACGGGGTACACGGCGTCCTCACCCGGTCGCAGGGCGTACGCGCCCGCCGGGGCCACCCCGTCCATCACGATGATGCGCGCTCCGGCGTCCGCAAGAGCCACCGGGTCACCCGGCCGCGCGAGGGCCGGACGGAAGGGCACGGCCGCCACGAGGGCGGCGACGCCCTGAGCGGTGTCCTCGTGCGCCCCGGTGCAGACCACATCAAGGCCGATGCGCTCGAGGCGGCCCGCCCAGTCGCCCGGTCCGGGGAGGGAGCCAATCACCACCGTGGCGAGCACGGGAACCTGCACCCCTGCTGACTCAAGCTCGCTCCGGCGCATGGCGGCGACGGTAGCAGCGGTACGAATGCCCCTGCGCCGGTACCCGTTTTCCCCGGGACAAACGGGTACGTTTCCCGAATCACGACGCCCCACCGGAGGGATTGGATGAGCAACGGCAAGGGCCCGGTCGGCCTCGACGCACACGGGATCACAACCTCGGGAACCGTTCACTGGAACCCGACGACGGAGGAGCTCTATGAGCATGCCCTCCGCCGCGACGAGGGCGTCATCTCCGAGGGCGGTCCGCTGCTGGTGAACACCGCCCCCAACACGGGTCGTTCCCCCAAGGACAAGTTCACGGTGAAGGAGCCCGGCTCCGAGGGCCGCGTGTGGTGGGGCCCCAACCAGCCCATCGAAGCCGCGCACAACGACGTGCTGCGGGGCGACCTGGCCGCCCACCTGAGCGACGGCCGCGAGCTGTTTGTGCTGGACGCCTTCGCCGGCGCCCACCCTGAGCACCGCCTGCCCCTGCGCCTGGTCAGCGAGAGCGCGTGGCATGTGCTGTTTGCCCGCACCATGTTCATCCCGGCCACGCCCGACGAGATCAAGGTGCACGAGCCCAAGGCCGTCATACTGCACGCGCCCACGTTCGACGCCGACCCGGCAACGCACGGCACCAACTCATCAGGCTTCGTCACGCTCAACCTGACCAAGCTCGAGATCCTCATCGGCGGCACCAAGTACGGCGGTGAGATCAAGAAGTCGATCTTCACCCTCATGAACGACCGCCTGCCCGAGACCGGCGTGCTCAGCATGCACTGCTCGGCCAACGTGGCCCACGACGGCCGCGTCGCGGTGTTCTTCGGCCTGTCGGGCACCGGCAAGACCACGCTCAGCACCGACCCCGAGCGCCAGCTCATCGGTGACGACGAGCACGGCTGGGCCGACGATGGCGTGTTCAACATCGAGAACGGCTGCTACGCCAAGATCATCAACCTCTCGGCCGAGGCCGAGCCGGAGATCTTCGCCACCACCACGCACTTCGGGACGGTGGTGGAGAACGCCGTGATGAACCCAGAGACGCGTCAGCTCGATCTGGACGACGACTCCATCACCGAGAACACGCGTGCCGCCTACACCCTCACGCAGATCCCGGGCTCGGTGCCCGAGAAGCGCGCGGGAATCCCGAGCACCGTGGTGATGCTCACGGCCGACGCCTTCGGCGTGCTGCCGCCCATCGCCCGCCTCACACCTGAGCAGGCCATGTTCCACTTTCTCTCGGGCTACACGGCCAAGCTGGCCGGCACCGAGGTGGGTGTGACCGAGCCGCAGACCACGTTCAGCACCTGCTTCGGCTCGCCGTTCCTGCCACAGAAGCCCAACGTGTACGCCGAGATGCTCGGTGAGCGCCTCGACAAGACCGGCGCCGTGGCCTACCTGGTGAACACCGGGTGGACCGGCGGCCAGTATGGAATCGGTTCGCGCATGCCCATCAAGGCAACCCGCACGCTCGTCCGCGCCGCCATCAACGGCGAGCTCGACAACGCCGAGACACGTCAGGACCCGATCTTCGGCCTGCACGTGCCGGTGAGCGTGCCGGGTGTCGACGGGAAGCTGCTCGACCCGGTGCAGACCTGGCCGGACCCCGCGGCGTTCGACGAGACGGCCCGCAAGCTTGCGGCCGCCTTCAAGGAGAACTTCGCGAAGTACGAGTCGATGGTGAGCCCGGCCGTGGTGGCCGCGGGTCCGCTCGTCTAGTACCGCACCACATACCTGCCTGACCCCGGGGCCCGGGCGCACATCGCGCTCGGGCCCCGGTCGTTTCAGGCGGCGAATGCCCTCACGGTGGCGAGGTTGATGGCCACGGTGTCGTGAATGCGCCGGCCATATCCCCCGGCCAGCAGCACCACCACCGGAACGCCCTGCAGCCCCATGCAGTCGCGCACCATCGCGTCGCGTGCTGCGAGGCCATCCATCGTCAGGGCCAGGCGGCCCAGGCGGTCATCCTCGTAGGGGTCGGCGCCCGCGAGGTAGAAGCAGATGTCGGGGCGGCCGCGATCAAGAGCCGACGGCAGTAGCCGCTCAAGGGTGGCGAGGTAGGCGTCGTCACCCGTGCCGTCGGGAAGATCCTGCTCCACATCGCCGGGCACACGGCGGAACGGGTAGTTGGCGCCGCCGTTGATGCTCATGCACGTGGTGTCGGGGTCGGGCCCGAGCATCGAATGGGTGCCATCCCCCTGATGAACGTCGAGGTCGACCACCAGCACGCGGGTGAGGGCCCCCTCGCCACGCAGGCGACGCGTGGCCACCACCACGTCATTGAAGGTGCAGAAGCCTTTCCCGGAGTCAGCGAAGGCGTGGTGGGTGCCGCCACCCAGGTTGATGCCTACGCCATCGTCACGCGCCGCGCGGGCGGCGGCGAGGGTGGCGCCCACCGACCGGCGCCCCCGCTCCACGAGTTCGGGGGACCAGGGCAGGCCCACAGACTTCTGCTCGCGGTCCGTCAGGCGGCCGGCCAGCACGCGCTCGAGGTACCGCGGGTCATGCGCCAGCAGCAGGTC